>NZ_JAKJSI010000041.1:0-72790 GCF_050336695.1 Photobacterium minamisatsumaniensis
GCTTATACCAAGAGCTGCGATGCACTACCAAGTGCGCTATTCAATGACTTCACTAAACACCCAAAACGAAAAAAGCCTGCGTCATAAGACCGGGACGCGCAGTTGAGGCTTTCGAAAAGTGGTCGGTGAAGAGGCCAAACCTAGGAAACAGGGAACCCCCGACCCTCTGGTCCGCTTATACCAAGAGCTGCGATGCGCTACCAAACTGCACTATTCAATGATTTAACCAAACACCCAAAACGAAAAAAGCCTGCGTCATAAGACCGGGACGCGCAGTTGAGGCTTTCGAAAAGTGGTCGGTGAAGAGGCCAAACCTAGTAAACAGGGAACCCCCGACCCTCTGGTCCGCTTATACCAAGAGCTGCGATGCGCTACCAAACTGCACTATTCAATGATTTAACCAAACACCCAAAACGAAAAAAGCCTCGTCATAAGACGAGGCTTTCGAAAAGTGGTCGGTGAAGAGGGATTCGAACCCCCGACCCTCTGGTCCCAAACCAGATGCGCTACCAAGCTGCGCTATTCACCGACTAAGTGAGCTTTGCGATGCCCTGCTCAAGGGTCGCCCTCTGGTCCGCTATTCCTAAAATCAGGATGCCCTACCAAGCTGCGCTATTCACCGACTTATATGTTTTACATCTTATCAGATGACTCTGCTCGACCGAAACCCAACAGATTAAAGAGTGGTCGGTGAAGAGGGATTCGAACCCCCGACCCTCTGGTCCCAAACCAGATGCGCTACCAAGCTGCGCTATTCACCGACTAAGTGAGCTTTGCGATGCCCTGCTCAAGGGTCGCCCTCTGGTCCGCTATTCCTAAAATCAGGATGCTCTACCAAATTGCGCTATTCACCGACATATATGTTTTACATCTTATCAGATGACTCTGCCCGGTCGAAACCCAACAGATTTAATAGTGGTCGGTGAAGAGGGATTCGAACCCCCGACCCTCTGGTCCCAAACCAGATGCGCTACCAAGCTGCGCTATTCACCGACTAAGTGAGCCTTGCGATGCCCTGCTCAAGGGTCGCCCTCTGGTCCGCTATTCCTAAAATCAGGATGCTCTACCAAATTGCGCTATTCACCGACTTATATGTTTTACATCTTATCAGATGATTCTGCCCGGTCGAAACCCAACAGATTTAATAGTGGTCGGTGAAGAGGGATTCGAACCCCCGACCCTCTGGTCCCAAACCAGATGCGCTACCAAGCTGCGCTATTCACCGACTAAGTGTAAAAAGCTCTTTTAAACTCTTTACTTGTCAACAGCAATGCTGCTGAGGTCGCTTATAATACCCAGCAAATTAAATTACGCAAGCAGAAAGCGTTTTTTTTTCTATTTCCAGATTTGATTGCCTATTGTTGCATCAATACACGTACAAAAGTGATCGTAAGCACATCATTCAGAACAATGATGGTACATATACTTAACCATTGATCCAGATCATCATAACAATTGCACGCCATTGGTTATCTTATAGCCATTCTCACGTACCCAGAGGCAATAATATGGATTTTTGGTTAGACCTTCTTTTTGGTAATGCCGTAGGCCTTTCTTCAATGATTGTTATCTTTGGAACGCTGGGATTAATGTTATTTTTTGGCGGTTATTTTATTTATAAAACACTGTCAGCACCCTCTCCTCACTAGAGCCATTTAGCAAAGTAATTTGCTTGCGCCAGAGCCAAACATGTCGGTGTTGGCTCTGGATTTCTTTTATGCCTATCTGAACTAAATTGATATAATCTACGTTATTAGTATTAGTTTCTAGCCTGTTAGCACTATGTCAGATAACGATGAACTCGATCTCTTTAGAGAGATGATGGCTGATGTCTCGCCTATACAACAAGACAAAGTTGAAGTTGCCTCAAAGCACCAAGTGACCGAGGCTCATCTCGCACGTCGCCTTGCTGCCCAAACCCTGTCCGATAGCGACCCTGAATACCTGTCACTTGATCACGCCACCATGCTAAAGCCTAATGATATGGTTGAATTCAAGCGTGATGGTGTACAAGAAGGCGTATTTAGAAAACTACGACTAGGCAAATATGATATTCACGCCAGACTCGACCTTCATCGTAAAACCCTAAAACAGGCTCGAGATGAAGTATTACATTTTCTCAAGCAATGCCAGCGCATGGATCTTCGTACCGTGATCATTATTCATGGCAAAGGGGAAAAGTCGAACCCACCAGCATTAATGAAAAGCTATATCGCAACGTGGTTGGAGCAGATATCTGATGTGATGTGTTTCCACTCGGCCTTACGGCAGCACGGTGGAAGTGGCGCTTTGTATGTCATGCTGAAGAAAAGCCCAGAGCGTAAACAGGAAAACCGTGAAAAACACAGTAAACGCCAACGCTAGAAACAACAAAGAGGAGTATTCACTCCTCTTTTTAGTACATAACCAGAAAGAATTACGCCTGTATAACCACTCGTAATGCCAGCAAAATCAACACGACCCCAGATAGCTGATCGATACGTTGTGCTTTGGTCCGTAATTTATCAAAGACTTTCGGGCTCGATAATACAAATGCGATAAAGGTGTACCATAAACTATCGACCATCATCGGTGTTGCCACAATAGCGGCACGACTCGTCAGATCGGTACCCACGGCAACAAACTGACTGAATAACGCCAAAAAGAATAGAGCCAGTTTCGGGTTAAGCAGCGAAATCATTGCACCATCTCGGGCAGCAACCCATAAACTCGTAGGCTCTCCAGCAGTCAGCTTAGCTGCAACACCACCTTTAGAGCGTAATGCATTAACACCTAAATACGCTAAATACGCAGCACCAGCATAAGTGATCACTGAAAATACCATTGGTGATTCTTTTAGAACAACGGCTAATCCAAGCAAGGTCAACAACGCATATAAACCAACCCCCAACGCATGGGCCCACGATGCCACGATGCCATGAAGACGCCCGCCAGAAAGGCTATGTTTTGCCACCACTGCCAAGCTTGGGCCTGGTGACATTGCACCCAGCATGCAAACCATTAATAACGAAAGCCAAATTGTAAATGTCATTGTGTATCTCCTTGTATTGCCAGCACAGTACCAATGACAGGGCATTCTTGGAAATCAAAAGAAGTCATTACCGCTATGACTTTAAGTCATAGCGGTAGTGTTTTTCGGGCGGGTTAATCGTGTACATCGATCCACGCATCACGAGTAAGACCTGATCTCTGAACCAGCGATGAGCCGGGTCGGCATCATATTTTGGATGCCACACCAGCCAATACCGATGTTCAGGCATCGGCACAGGTAAAGCCTTAAATGTAATCGGCAATGACCTCTGCATGTTCACCGCAATATGCTTAGGCGTTACCATTAACATATCGGTGCGACACATCGTTTGAAAAGCAGAGCTAAAAAAAGGAACAGAGAATTGTACATGACGAGATAATCCCAAGGCTTTTAGCTCTTTATCAATAAAGCTGTCTTTATCTCCCCCCGCAGATACACGCATATGAGCATACTGCACGAATTGCTCAACCGTAATGTCACTTTGCTGGGCTAATGGGTGTGTATCCCGCATAACACAGACGGGGAAATCAGCACCGATTGATGCACCACATAATCCATCAGGAATTGATGGCAACATGGTTGAGACCAGCTGCACATCTAGGTCTGGAAGCTGTGATAATTTTTCTGGCGACCACAGTTGGTAACGTAAATTTAAATTTGGCGCTTTTTGCTGCACGTGTTCGACAATGTCAGGCAAGATATATTGTGCGACATAGTCTGATGATGCGAGAACCATGGGCCCCTGCCATAAGTTCGGCACAAAATCATCACTGCTGAAAAGCGCATCACACCCAGCAAGTATCGCATCAACACGTGATTGTAACTGCAACGCTTTTGCCGTTGGCAGCAAACGGTTACCATCACGGATTAGCAGTGGATCAGCAAACAGTACTCTTAACTGATTAAGCTGACGACTCACCGCAGACTGAGTAACAAACAACCGTTCGGCAGCCCGACTGACATGACACTCCTCAAGCAATACTTGCAGTGTGCGCATTAAATTTAAATTGATTTGATTCATCACATTTTCAGCCATAACGGTCGTTACTGCGGCATTTTAGCAATCGGAGCAAACTGCCCAGACGTTAGTTGTATTAAATCTTTTGGTGCCAGTTCAATTTCAAGCCCACGGCGGCCTGCGCTGACGCAAATCGTCTCAAAACTCTGTGCGGAAGCATCCAAAAAAGTCGGCAAGCGTTTTTTTTGTCCAAGCGGGCTGATCCCTCCCACAATGTACCCCGTCGTTTTTTCTGCTATTTGCGGATCTGCCATATCCGCCTTTTTGCCACCAGCTGCTTTGGCAGCCGCTTTTAAATCAAGCATGCCAGCAACAGGGACAATAGCTACCGCTAACTTTTTCGGATCGCCATTGAGTGCAAACAATAATGTTTTAAATACCTGGTTGGGGTTTTGGCCTAATACTTCCGCAGCTTCTAAGCCAAAGTTTGTATTGGCAGGGTCATGCTGGTATTGATGAATGGTATGCGGCACTTTCTTTTTCTTGGCCAAGTTAATAGCAGGGGTCATGGCGGTTGAATCCAACATTAAAAATGAACTGCCAATATAGCCCAAAAAACAAAGCCCCAGCAAATGGCTGAGGCTTCAGGTCTGTATTTAAATAACCTTGGAGTTATTTATAAATCATCTCACCTTTTGGCGCGAATACATTCACGTCAATAGGGCTATTGGCTTGTAAGAACTCTTTCAGTACCTCTGCGTCCACAAAGCCGGTATTTACATGCCCTGAATGATTAGAGATTTTTGGATAACCATCACCACCGGCAGCATTGAAGCTCGGCACAGTGAAGCGATACGTACCATTCAAGTTCAACGGCTTACCACCAATACTCACGTTACTAACTTGATTGTTTGCAACTGTCATCGAAATACCATAGAACTGCGCGTAAGCACCTGAATCTATTGGCTTCGTCGCTACAACGTTCAAATAGTCCATCACTTCACTGCCGCTCATATCGGTATAAGTGATGATATTGCCAAACGGTTGAACGGTTAACACATCTTTATAAGTGATGTTACCCGCCGCAATTGAATCACGTACCCCACCTGAGTTCATTACCGCAAAATCAGCTTGTGCTCGCTGCATATGAGAAGCGGCAATCAAACGACCAAGGTTTGTCTGCTGATAACGCACTACATTACGGTCGCCTTCAAGTTTACCGTTCGACTCTGCAATTTTGATGTTTAACTGATCTTGTCCACGCTCTTGGTAAGGTTTGAGAAACGCTTTTACATCAGCGTTTTCTACGATTTCATCTTGAATAAAGACACGCTGCTTCGACCCATCAGCCAGCTTTACTTTTTTCTTCAGGTTAACTGGGATCAGATCATAACTGACCATTTGAAGTTCGCCATTTTGAAACTCAAAATCAGCTCGGCCGACATACTTGCCCCACTCATGAGCCTGAACAATCCATGTACCATTCTGCTGATCGGGCTGACATTCATCACCCGGATTGAAGTTCTTGTTGTACATGTTTGGGCCTTCCATGCAGACAGGCTCTTGTGAGTGACCACCCACAATCATGTCCAAATCGCCTTCATCCATGTAACGCGCTAAAGCCACATCACCCGGTGCATTCACACCACGGTTACCATTTTCATAATGGCCCATGTGCGTAGCCGCAATAATAACATCCGGATTTTCCGTTGCTTCTAGCTCTGCAATTAGCTTTTTCGCTTCCGCTTTAGGATCGCGAAAATCAACGCCACCGATATACTCTGGGTTACCAATTTTCGACGTATCCTCGGTGGTTAAACCAATGACAGCTATCTTGATGCCCTGCTGTTCAAAAATCTGATACGGCTGAAATAAACGCTCTCCCGACTCTTTATCATAGATATTCGCCGAAAGCATAGGGAACTCAGCCCATTCTTCTTGCTTACGTAATACTTCCAGTGGGTTATCAAATTCATGGTTACCAAGTGCCATTGCGTCATAACCCAACATGTTCATACCTTTAAAGTCAGGCTCTGCATCTTGCAAATCGGACTCTGGCACCCCGGTATTAATATCACCACCTGAGAGCAACAAGGTTGTACCGCCTTGCGCGGCAACTTCAGTACGAATTTGATCTAGCAACGTTTTACGAGCAGCCATTCCATATTCGCCGTACTGATTTTGCCAAAAACGGCCATGATGATCGTTGGTATGAAGAATGGTTAACTTGTACGTTTCATCTGCCTGCCAAGATGGCTGTGATATTTCAGATTGATTTGCACAACCGACAAGTGACGTCAGTACAGCGGCTGTTAATGCTGTTTTGGCGAAAAAACGTTGCTTCATGGGAGTCCCCTTAGCTTAATATTATTAAATCCCTTTACCGAATTTCTCGGTTTCTCTGCGCTAGTCTAAATTATTTAGTTAATAGCGTTATATTGTTCTCATTAATTTGTTGCTTAGATCACCATACTAAGCACTGAAAACCTCAACACTTAACTAGCAAGCATAAAAAAGCCTCGCAAGAGCGAGGCTATTGATAATACTGATTGTTCTTATATTTACGCTAAATTAAGCCGTTGCCACTTTTCGAGCTGGGTGCTTAATAAAGACGGCAACCACCGCCGCAATGGCTAGGAAGAAGCAATAGTAAGAGTGGCTGACCACTTCCAGTGGCGATAAACCAAATACCGAACCAAGCAATAGCGCCTGCGCACCATAAGGTAATACGCCCTGAACCACACAAGAGAAGATATCAAGTAGGCTCGCTGAACGACGCGGCGTTACACCATTCTCTTCCGCTAGCTCACGTGCCACGCCACCAGAAACAATAATCGCAACAGTGTTGTTTGCAGTACAGACGTTTGTCATGCCAACCAAGCCTGCAATACCAAGCTCACTCGCTCGTAGATTTTGGCCTTCTGTATGTTGCTTGCTAAAGACACGGATAACTTTGCTCACCAATTGTGTCAGGTAAGCTAGCCCACCTTGCTGACGCATTAGCTCACTGATACCACCGATTAACATCGACAGTAAGAAGATTTCCTGCATATTGCCAAAACCAGCATAAATATCTTGGCCGACATTAAACAAGCCATAATCGGCCACAGAGAACAGGCCAATACCACCCGCTAATACAATACCAACCGATAGGACAACAAACACATTCAAGCCAGAAACAGCCAATATTAGAATCGTGAGGTATGGAATGACCTTCAGCCACTCTACATCCGATGTCGCAGGTACTTCTGTTGCCGTGCTACTGAACAAGAACAAAGCGATAGCCGCAAATGCTGCAGGCAAAGCAATTCGAATATTTTCACGGAACTTGTCTTTCATCTGACAACCCTGTGAACGGGTAGAAGCAATAGTCGTATCAGAAATAATGGATAAGTTATCACCGAACATCGCACCACTTAACACCACACCAGCGGTTAGGGCGATATCAAAGCCAGCAACTTGGGCAATGCCGAGTGCAACTGGGGCAACCGCAGCAATGGTTCCCATTGACGTTCCCATTGCAGTCGCGATAAACGCTGAAATAACAAAAATGCCCGGTAGGATCATGCTCGCAGGCAACATCGACAAACCAAGGTTTACCGTTGCATCAACACCACCAGTCGCCTTCGCAACAGATGCAAACGCACCCGCTAAAAGGTAGATCATACACATCGCAATAATATCGCTATGGCCTACACCACGTAAGAACTGTTCGATGGCTTTATTTAGCTTTTCTTTGCTCAGCAAAATAGCAATCACTACCGCAGGTAAGGCAGCAACTGGCGCAGGCAATTGATAAAAAGCGAAGTCGACACCTTGCATCGTAAGGTAAGCACCTACCCCAATGAATAATGCAAGGAATACTCCCAGTGGAAGTAACGCCAGCGCAGATGGCGCGGGGGCAATATGAGTTTGTTGTGTTGTGTTTGACATGATGACTACAGGACATCTATTTTAAAATTTCGCCTAGACTAATCATTACCACTAGCCATGTCAACTTCTAGACGTCTAAACATCCAGACGTTGCATTTATTTACTGATAACCCGCTAGTCTCATTTTGATGAGGGCCAAAGCTACAATGCACCTGCTGCGACATAAATATGACGATTAAATTGAAAATACGTCAATTTTTTCACTTAACATTCATGCCGTTAATTTTTTTATGATATAGGTCACTTTTTCGTGCAGCATGCGTAAAAACGCTATAAAATCCACCACCTCTTGATGAGGAGCCACCCTCCCTCATTCCCCGAACCTTTCGGATTAAGTGAAGTAATGAAACTATCATTAAAACAAAAACTCATTGGAGCTAGCCTCTCCGCTGTGGTCATTATGGCCTCGGCGCTCACTTGGCTGGCAGCAGACCAGCTGTTTGAACAAACTCGTAATGGTATCTATTCCCGTGCAGAAAGCCTTGGTGAAGCCGCAAGCGAAGGTATTTCTGAATGGGTTGAGATCCGCCGTGATATCGCAAGCGCATTTAATGACTACAGCACCGAAGCTGACGTTGTTCCCTTTTTACAACAAGCTCGTAAAGCTGGTGGGTTTGATGACATCTTCTTAGGAACGCCAGCGGGTGATATGTATCGCTCCCACCCAGAACGCAACCGAGCAGATTATGATCCTCGTACCCGCCTTTGGTATCAAGATGCTCAACGTGCTGGTAAGCAAATAGTGACCACCGCCTATCGTGACGCCATTACTAACGCGCTGCTGGTTACTATTGCAGAACCCGTAACGAAAAATGGCACCATGATAGGTGTCGTCGGAGCCGATGTATTAATTGATCAGCTCGTACGTGACGTTATCAGCTTAGATGCCGGTAACAATGCCTATGCCATGTTAATTAACAAGCAAGACAACACCTTCTTGGCACACCCTAATGAGTCACTGCTACTTCAACCGATCAATCGCTTTACCAACCAGCTAACGATGGATGGAATTGAGCAAGCAGCACGTACTGGCAGCATTGAAGTTGCAACGATTAACGGTAAGGAGAAACTCTTCTACTTCACCAATGTGCCAAATACCGATTGGGTGCTGGGCCTCGAAATGGATCGTGCAACAGAAGAAGCCAGCCATACATCCCTACTTCGCCAGCTGATCATCACATCCATTATTATTACGCTTATTGTGGTGAGTGCAGTTGCCTTCTTAGTCGGCTACCTTTTCCGCGATCTTGCCCGAGTGTCAGACGCATTGGCAGAAATCGCCACAGGTGAAGGCGATCTTACCCAGCGACTAGAACCGCGCAGTGATGATGAAGTCGGTCTTCTTGCCCATAACTTCAACCGCTTTGTCGGTAATATGCACAGCATGGTGTGTAAGCTCAACGAGATCTCAAATTCGTTAAGCCAGCAAGCTCACCTTACCGCATCACAAGCTGAAGAACGCAGTACGCGTATTCAGCACCAGCAAGATGAAATTAATATGGTGGCGACAGCCATCAATGAAATGGCGGCGGCGACACAAGAAATTGCCGGAAATGCTGATAATACTGCCGCTACTTCAGGTGATACAGTGACCGTTGCTGAGCACGGTGCGACGCAAGTTAGTCAAAGCCAGCAATCAATCTCAAGCCTAGCAACCGAGGTGGATACTGCAACAGGTGTGATCAGCGAACTGAATACTCACGCTCAAAGCATCAATACCATCTTGTCGACCATTCAAGGCATTGCCGAACAAACTAACCTGCTAGCACTGAATGCGGCCATCGAAGCGGCCCGTGCTGGCGAACAAGGCCGTGGTTTTGCCGTCGTTGCTGACGAAGTACGCGTGTTAAGCCAACGCACACATGCGTCAACGCAAGAAATTCAACAGATGATTGAAACCCTGCAGCAAACAACCGGTCGTGCTGTCGGCATTATGGAAGACAGCCGCCGCCTTGCTGAAACCAGCGTTGATGACGCCAATTCAGCGTCTGCTAGCTTATCGCAAATCAACAGTGCCGTAACCAATATCAGTGACATGGCGACCCAGATTGCGTCAGCCGCTGAAGAGCAATCATCTGTCACCTCTGAGATCACTCGTAATACTGAAGGGATCCGCGATGTTTCAAATGAGTTAGCAACTGAAGCCAACGAAGCCGCCCAACAAGCCGCTGAACTCTCAGAACTTTCTCATCAGCTACATCAAGAAATCAGTCGATTTAAGCTATAAACCGCACATAATAAAAAGGCTTACCTAGCGGTAAGCCTTTATTTCTTCGTTATTCCAACGTATCAAATTACGCTAGAAAGCAAAAAAACCTATAATTACAATAAATTATAAACTATCGCGGATACCGCCAATAGACCCATCACTAAGATAAAGTACGTGCTGATATGACGGCGGTAGTGTGTTAGCGACTGCACTTTGAATATGGCCAACATTGGCATAACAAACAAGATCATCGCAATTACAGGGCCAGAGAAGGCTTCCATCATGCCAAGAATGCTTGGGTTTGCAATCGCAGCCCCCCAAATACTCATGAACATAAAAACAATACCCACCCTGTCAATGGTACTAGCACTGAAACGGCTTTGCTTTTGCAACATACCATTCAAGCTCTCGCGAGCGCCCAAAAAGTGCCCCAAGAAAGAAGAGGTAATCGCAATGAAGGCAATTAACGGCCCCAAGGCAACAATGAATGGGCTCTCATGAATATTCGCTAAGTAAGACAGCACTGAAACATTTTGTGTTTTGGCTTCTAACAATTGCTCAGGGCTTAAACTCAGTACACAAGAGAAAACAAAAAATAGGACAAAACCAATCAACATAGCTGAAGTACGCTTCAAGATATATTCTGTTTTCTCAACGGCTTTCTCACCATAATGGCGACGTTGTGCCCCAGCAAAGCTAGAGATAGCAGCCGCATGACTGAATGCAAAAACCGTCACAGGAATTGCAAGCCACAATGTCCCCAACAGTGCTCCCGCGTCTAATGACGTGTTCACCTCAGGCATATTCCAACTAGGGATCAGATACAGTGATAGAGCCGCTAGTATAACAGCTAACGGGTAGACAATAATTTGAAACGCTTTCAGCATGACTTTTTCGCCCGCCATCATAATGGCAAACATGCTAAAAATGAGTCCTCCCGACAATATTGTCCGTGAAGGAGAAGCCATACCCAACTGATTGACAAGAAAGCTGTCTACTGTATTTGTCAGCCCCACCCCATAGATCAACAGGATTGGAAAGATTGACAGGAAATACAAAACAGAAATAACCCGCCCCAACGACACGCCGAAATGGGTTTCCACCACATCTGTAAAATCGGCATCAGCTTGAGTAGAAGAAAGAACGAATCGAGCAAGACCACGGTGCGCCCAAAATGTCATTGGGCCAGCTAGCAATGCCATGATCACTAACGGCCAGAAACCACCCGAGCCAAGATTAATCGGTAAAAACAATATACCGGCTCCCACAGCCGTACCAAACAGACTCAACATCCAGCGGGTATCATGAGGTGTCCAATGATGTTTAAGGGGAACAGCCTGCTCAATGAGGTCCGATTGCGATAATGCCACAGTACATCCTATATATTCAAAATTAATTCGCG
This sequence comes from Photobacterium minamisatsumaniensis, assembly GCF_050336695.1. NCBI lineage: Bacteria > Pseudomonadati > Pseudomonadota > Gammaproteobacteria > Vibrionales > Vibrionaceae > Photobacterium > Photobacterium minamisatsumaniensis. The sequence continues at coordinate 11,534 of NZ_JAKJSI010000041.1, forward strand.
GCAAAGTATGCACTGGCAGAATAAAACACTCAAAAACCATATGTAACAGATATAACTCGACAATGGCACGCCTTGCAGTACCATTCGCTGATACAAATAAAATTAACACTCCACCCAACTGATTAATTGGCTATTAATGGTATTAAAAACCAAATTTAAACCCGTGGCGATATTTTATATATACACGCGGAATTGTTTAAAATAGAAACAACAAAAAAAACGGCTAAGTAGAACTCTCTACTTAGCCGCTATATCATTCATAATCAACGATATGAATATTCTTCATCCCATATTGTTGATGCTAGGAAAGCAATTAGTTGACCTCAATCGCCTCGAAGCCTTTAATCAGATCATCGAGCTGTTTAAGCTGGGTAAGGAATGGCTCTAGCTTATCCAGTGGGAACGCTGATGGACCATCACAACGCGCTTGATCAGGTGTTGGATGCGCTTCCATAAACAGACCAGCAATCCCCGTTGCTAGACCTGAGCGGGCTAAATCAACGGTTTGCTCACGACGGCCACCTGATGCAGCGCCTTGAGGATCACGGCATTGCAGTGCGTGGGTTACATCAAAGATAATTGGACTACCTTTAGACGCTTTTTTCATTACGTCAAAACCCAGCATATCCACTACAAGGTTGTCGTAACCATGTAATACACCACGCTCACACAGAATAATATTCTCGTTACCACATTCGGCAAACTTATCAATAATATTACCTACTTGGCCCGGGCTCATGAACTGCGGCTTTTTCACGTTGATCACAGCACCTGTTTTCGCCATCGTTTGTACCAAGTCGGTCTGACGAGCAAGGAAAGCAGGTAACTGAATAACATCAACAACATCAGCAACGGGCTGTGCTTGATGATGCTCATGAATATCAGTGATAATCTTAACGCCAAAAGTATCTTTCAGTTCTTGGAAGATTTTTAGGCCTTCCTCCATACCTGGACCACGGTATGAATGTACCGATGAGCGGTTAGCCTTATCAAAAGAGGCTTTGAATACGTAAGGGATCCCAAGCTTGTCTGTCACTTCTACATACTTTTCGCAGATCTGCATTGCTAGATCGCGAGACTCAAGTACATTCATTCCGCCAAACAGGACAAACGGCTTGTCATTGGCAACATCAATATCACCAACTCGAACAACTTTCTGTTCCATCATATTCTCTCTTTTATTCATTTAGCCTTAGCGCTACTGACGATTAGTGCAGTACTAACGGCTCTTGATTGAGCTCTTCAACCTGTAGTTTCAACAATTTTATTGTCGGGTCTTCAGGGCATTGCTCGATAAAATATTCAAAATCCATCACAGCAGCATGGCTGCATTCCAGCTGTTGATAAATATAACCACGATCACGAATTTCATGTGGGTCGCCAGGACGGAACGCATTTAACACCACATCACTACAACGCAATGCATCTGCAAACATGCCTTCACGTAACAACGCACTTTTCATGACGGTTAACCAACGGGCAAGTACATCGGTGTGCTCAGCGGTGTCAAAATACTCATTACGTAACTCACTGAATGGCCCACGATGGCCTTTTAGCCATGCTCCCATCAGTCGCTTACTCAAGTATTCACCGTCAAATGGGTTGATATACTGTGTTTCACCATCAAGCCAATCAACTTTCAGGACAAACTGAGTCGGAAAGCCGACACCGTGAACAGGTAAATCTAAACGTTCGGATAAATATAAAAAGATAGCACCGAGGCTAACGGGAATACCTTTCTTACGTTCTAGTACTTTATCTAAATAAATATTCTCGGACGAAAAGTACTGCTCATGATCACCAATAAAGCCCCATTCACGGTAGAACAAGCGGATCAAGCCTTCAAGACGAAGGTGTGCATTTGGCTCATGCATCAACCGTTGCTCAGCTTCTTGAGCCAAGCGTTCAAGCTGAGTTTTTACCCAGCCTGCTGGAAAGGCGGGATCAACCGCAGCAGTCACTTCCAATGCCCCTTCAGCCAGCGACATTTGAGCCAATTCTTGTTCTGTAAAACGTAGCATGATTATCCTAAAAACGACGATTTCGTCATTGCAATGTTTGCCGCTGCCATCACCCAACCAAGTGAACCTAAGAAGGCAAACGTCTTAAAGACTTTGTTAGAGCCTATTTTCAGAGTGAAGAAACCCAAGGCAATATAAGCTAACACACAACTCAATTTTTGGGTTAGCCAGCTACCCGCTTCAGTAAACGGCATGAAACCGGTAATCAAAATTAACGCAACACCTGATAACAACATAACGGTATCAACAACGTGTGGCGTGATTTTCAGAAATTTCTTTTCGTTAAGCGTCGAGTTAGCCATCATCAAAAAATAGCGAACCACAAAAAGCAGGACACTCAGCGCAATAGCAATCATGTGTAGGTGTTTAACAGCGGTATACATTCTTTTCTCTCTCTATCCTTGCCAACAGCCAAGAGTTACTCGGTCGAGTCCGGCATAATCCTGTGCAGTTGAGATCTGGTTATAACCCAGTTCCAGTAAAATGGCTCTTACAGCTTCACCTTGCTCAAAGCCATGCTCCATAAGCAACCAACCACCAGCTTGTAAATGCTGGCGTCCTTGCTCACTAATAATTCGAATGTCTGCAAACCCATTATCATCAGCAACAAGCGCACTTTTCGGCTCGAAACGCACATCGCCTTGCGATAAATGTGGATCGGCCTCGTCAATATAAGGTGGATTACTCACAATGACGGCAAAGCAATCGCTCGATTGAAGCGGGCTATACCAACTTCCAGATAAGAAATGGGCATTAGCAAGCTTCAAGTTGCTACCGTTTTCTTGTGCCAGTGCCGCAGCATCAGGGCGTAAATCAATCCCTGTTACTGCGATGTCACGGCGTTCTGATGCGATGGCTAATGCGATAGCACCAGTGCCTGTCCCTAAATCCAGTACAGCGCAAGACTGAGCGGGGATTTTTTCAAGAGCCAGCTCAACAAGACGTTCTGTATCAGGACGCGGGATCAACGTGTGAGGGGCAACTTTCAACGGTAATGACCAAAACTCACGCTCACCGACAATGTAAGCCACAGGCTCACCAGTTAAGCGACGTGTAATCACGGCTTCAAAGGCGGCAAGTTGCTCGTCATCCAGCACTCTTTCAGGCCACGTTAATAAGTAACTGCGTGGCTTATCCAGCACATGACACAGCAAAACGGCGGCATCAATGTGCGGGCTCTGAGAGCCCGCCTTGGTCAACTGTTCAACCGCAAGCTTAAGCTGGGTATCAATTGACAATGTCATTAGTTTTGGTCAGCCATTGCTGCCAACTGATCAGCTTGGTGCTCTTGTAGCACAGGCTGGATCAAGCTATCCATATCCCCTTCCATCACTTCATTCAAGCGATAAAGAGTCAACGTAATACGGTGATCAGATACACGACCTTGAGGGTAGTTGTAAGTACGGATACGGTCAGAACGGTCGCCTGAACCTAGCAAATTGCGACGTGTACTTGCTTCTTCTGCATGACGCTTTTCTTCTTCAGCTTTAATAATACGAGCAGCCAATACAGACATTGCCTTCGCTTTATTCTTATGCTGAGAACGCTCATCCTGACATTCAACCACAATGCCTGTTGGCAAGTGAGTAATACGAATAGCAGAATCGGTGGTGTTAACGTGCTGACCACCGGCGCCAGACGCACGGAATGTATCAACTTTCAAATCGCCAGCATTGATTTCTGGGATTTCAGCTTCTGGAATTTCAGGCATGACAGCAACAGTACATGCTGAAGTATGAACACGACCTTGTGATTCTGTCGCAGGAACGCGCTGAACACGGTGGCCACCAGATTCAAACTTTAATGTACCGTAAACCGCTTCGCCGCTAACTTTGGCAATCATTTCTTTGTAACCGCCCTGTTCAGAACGGTTTTCATTAACCACTTCGACACGCCAGCCTCGACGTTCCGCATATTTGCTGTACATACGGAACAAGTCTCCAGCAAAAATACCGGCTTCATCACCACCAGCACCAGCACGGATTTCAACAAAGCAGTTACGCTCATCGTTTGGATCTTTCGGGATTAACAGAACCTGTAGCTCATCTTCAAGGCGTACAATCTCGCTTTTCGATTCTTTGACTTCTTCCAGTGCCATTTCGCGCATTTCTGGATCGTCTTCATTTGCCATTTCTTCAGCGGTGAGCAGATCTTCTTTTGCTTGCTGGTAAGCTTGGAAGCATTGAGTCACCTCTTCTAGTTGAGAGTATTCACGAGATAGAGCACGGAACTTATCCTGATTGCCAATCACATCTGGATCGCCAAGCAGGTGCTGGACTTCTTCGTAACGCTCAACCAGCGTTTCTAATTTCACTAAAATTGAAGATTTCATAGTAGGTATCTATTGTTCCGTTTATGGCAGAGCGTTTCACTCTGCCTGATATTAATTTTTTAACGAGTCTAACCCAAGCGTCTCTCGGATCACTGCCAGCTTTTCGGGCTCACCATTATGGGCTGCCTGCTGCATGGCTCTCGTTGGCGCATGGATCAGTTTATTAGTTAGCTTATTACTGAGCTCAACTAACACCTTTTCAGGATCACCGCCATTGGCCAATGTTTGAAGACTACGAGCCACAAGATCCGCTTTAATGTCATCGGCTTGCACTCGGTATTGACGAATACTGTCAACGGCCTCTAGTGAGCGTAACCAGCGCATGAACGCTGCACTTTCTTCACTCACAATCGCTTCAGCTTGAATGGCCGCAACTTTACGTTGTTCACGATTTTTTTCAACGATGCTGTGTAAATCATCAACAGTATAAAGGTAAGCATCGCTTAACTCGCCGACTTCCGGCTCAACATCTCGAGGAACGGCAATATCAACCAATAACATTGGTTGATGACGACGGGCTTTAATGGCTTTTTCAATCATGCCTTTACCCACAATCGGCAATGGACTTGCTGTCGAGCTGATCACAATATCAGCTCGATGCAGGTAATCAGGGATATCTGGCAAGCCAATGATTTCCGCACCAAATTCAATGGCCAGATTTTCAGCCCTCTCTTTCGTGCGATTAGCCACAATCAATTTATTACACCCTTGATCAACTAAATGTCGAGCAACTAATTCAATCGTCTCACCCGCACCAACAAGCAATACCGTTGCCTCAGTCAATGACTCAAATATTTGCTTTGCTAAGGTACAGGCAGCAAATGCCACTGAAACCGCATTGCCACCAATGTCCGTTTCAGTTCGAACCCGCTTCGCAACGGTGAAATTTTTATGGAACAGTTTTTCCAACATGCCATGAATAGCGTCATGATCACGCGAGTCTGAATACGACTGCTTCACCTGCCCTAAAATTTGAGGCTCACCCAATACCAGTGAATCAAGGCCACATGACACACGCATTAAATGACGCACAGCGGCCTGCTCTTCATGGAAGTACAGGCTAGGCATTAATTCTTCAGTCGTGATCTGATGGAACTTAGTCAGCCAGTCAATCATGACTCCAGGGCCTGACTGATTAACATCACAATAAAGTTCTGTGCGATTGCAGGTCGAAACAATAACCCCACTGTTAACCTCTGGGTGTGTTTCTAGCTGGTGTAACGCCTGTTTCAGCTTTTCAGGTGAAAACGCAACACGTTCGCGTAAATCCACAGAGGCTGTTTTATGGTTGATTCCTAATGCAAGCAATGTCATGGAGACGGGGTACCACTTCGCCAGTGAAAAAGATCTAGGGCGGGATTTTACTTGATGCCCCATCGTAATAAAAGAACACAAACCTAATCAATATGGCATAACTAAGTAAAAGTTGATTTCTAAATACTTATTACACAATAAATTTTAACGATTATCTTGTTTAAGATAGATAAAAAAAATACCACTATAGAGTTGCTAAGAAGTTGGAAATCTATGACTTTACAGCTATTGTTTGCCACATCATACCCAAACGATAAGCAAAGCATACTATGCACATGACTCAGTCTGTTACTTATTTGCCTTCAAACAAAAAAAAATATTGGTTATTTTTTCCTTTCCTATTTTCTCTCTTAGCGGGCTGCGCGACTCAACCGCCGCCACAATCAACAACTGACTGGGAAAGCCATGAAGCTAAATTGAGAGAACTCAACACATATCAAGCAAAAGGTAAGCTCGGTTACAAGGGTAGTCAACGCTTTGGTGCCAACCTTATCTGGGACACACAGCCAAATAACGATCACCTACTATTGACTAACTTCCTGGGAAGCACCCTGCTAAAGCTTGATGCGAGCCCTGACAAGGTTACCTTGGTCAACCATGAAGGAAAAACATTTCATGGCACTGATGCTTCAGCCTTAATTTTAGAGTTAACAGGTATTAACTTGCCCATTGCACAAATGCGTGACTGGCTTATTGGCTTACCAACTGCGGCTGACACGTACCAATTAAATAATGAAGGCCGAGTGGGCTACCTTGCCAAACAAATAGACAACCAATATTGGCAACTCGATTACAACGAATATGACTATACTGTGAGCCCATCCCTACCTAAGCGTATGGTTTTAAGCACAACAGGGGTTACTATAACCCTTATTATCCACAACTGGTCTATCAATTAGAGCGTACTATGATCACCCGTACTACCTGCTGGCCAGCACCGGCCAAACTCAACTTGTTTCTGTATATCACAGGCCAACGCCCTAACGGTTACCATGAGCTACAAACATTGTTTCAGTTTATTGACCATAGCGATACGCTGACAATCACGGTAAATAATTCCAACGACATTACATTAACGCCAGCGATTGACGGTGTTGCAACCGAAGATAACCTGATATACCGAGCCGCTGATTTGTTGCGTAAGAAAGCAGGGATCCAGGCTGGCGCTGAAATCCATATCGATAAAATCCTTCCTATGGGGGGGGGATTAGGCGGAGGATCATCTGACGCGGCAACAACACTTATTGCGCTTAATTATTTGTGGCAGACCCACCTATCAACTGACACCCTAGCCGAGATCGGCCTAGCGCTCGGTGCCGATGTCCCCGTATTTGTAAGAGGCCACAGTGCATTCGCTGAGGGAATTGGTGAAGAATTGCAACCTGCAGATCCCACAGAAAAATGGTATTTGGTCGCAAAACCAGAGATCAACATTGCAACTGTCGATATTTTCACCCACCCTGAATTAAAACGTGACAGTAAAAAAAGATCACTGAATGCCCTAATAACGGGGGTTTACGAAAACGATTGCGAAAAAATTGTCAGATCACTGCACCCCGAGGTTGATAAGGCGCTTTCGTGGCTGTTAGAATATGCGCCGTCAAGATTGACCGGTACTGGCGCTTGTGTGTTTGCTGAATGTAGCACCCAGCAAGAGGCCGATGCAATACTGAAAAAATTACCTAACTGGCTTCATGGATTTGTCGCAAAAGGTGTCAACACATCTCCCCTTTTGACAACCTTGACCGCCCATTCTATGGACTGCCAGTAATTACAACTTGGACGCAACCTGAGGTTTCCACCGTGCCTGATATGAAGCTGTTTGCTGGTAACGCGACACCAGAATTAGCCCAACGCATTGCTGATCGTCTTTACATTTCACTAGGAGACGCAACAGTTAACCGTTTTTCCGACGGTGAAGTCTGTGTTCAGATTAATGAAAACGTTCGTGGTAGCGACGTATTTATCATTCAATCTACTTGTGCTCCAACGAATGACAACCTAATGGAATTGGTTGTTATGATCGATGCATTACGCCGCGCTTCTGCGGGTCGTATTACTGCTGTGATCCCTTACTTCGGCTACGCTCGTCAAGACCGCCGTGTTCGTTCTGCTCGTGTGCCAATTACAGCAAAAGTTGTTGCTGATTTCCTTTCAAACGTTGGTGTTGACCGTGTTTTGACTGTTGATCTACACGCAGAGCAAATTCAAGGTTTCTTCGATGTACCAGTAGACAATGTATTCGGTAGCCCTGTGCTACTAGAAGACATTCTGGCGAAAAACCTAGAAGATCCAGTGGTTGTTTCTCCTGATATCGGTGGTGTTGTACGTGCTCGTGCAATCGCTAAGCTATTAGATGACACAGACATCGCGATCATCGATAAGCGCCGTCCACGTGCTAACGTTTCTCAGGTAATGCACCTGATTGGTGACGTTGAAGGCCGTGACTGTATCATCGTTGATGACATGATCGATACCGGTGGTACATTGTGTAAAGCTGCTGAAGCACTGAAAGATCGTGGTGCTAAGCGTGTATTTGCTTACGCAACACACCCAGTATTCTCAGGTAATGCTCCACAGAACATCCGTGAATCTGTTATTGATGAAGTTATCGTTACTGACTCAATCCCACTATCACAAGAGATCCTAGACACTGGTCGTGTATCAGTACTGACTCTATCTGGTATGCTAGCCGAAGCAATTCGTCGTATTAGCAACGAAGAGTCTATCTCTGCGATGTTCCAGCACTAATCGCCCTTCTGCGATAGATTGCTAACGCCCCGCCTTGTGCGGGGCGTTTTTCGTTACTTAAGGTCACACCAACCGAAATAAGTATGAGATATCAATTCTGCCGTATTTGGTATAATATGGCGCGCGTTTTAAGCCCCTAAGAGTTGAGAGACTAGCGTGAGTAATAACATTCGCCTATTAGTCGGCCTGGCCAATCCCGGTGCCGAGTATGCTAAAACCCGCCATAATGCGGGCGCATGGGTGGTCGAAGAACTGGCCCGTGTACATAATATTAGCCTACGTGAAGAATCAAAATACTTCGGCCAAACTGGCCGGATCTTGGCGAATGGCCACGATCTTCGCTTGTTGATCCCTTCGACGTATATGAACTTATCCGGTAAATCAGTTGCAGCACTCGCAAACTTTTACCAGATAAAACCGGAAGAGATCTTAGTGGCGCATGATGAACTCGACCTACCACCCGGCGTTGCTAAATTTAAAAAAGGCGGCGGCCATGGTGGGCATAACGGTCTAAGAGATATCATCAGTAAAATGGGCAACAATAAAGATTTTTATCGCCTACGTATTGGCATCGGCCATCCGGGTGATAAAAACAAAGTTGCCGGCTTTGTTTTAGGCAAAGCGCCAGCCAAGGAACAAGATAATATTGATGCAGCAGTCGATGAAGCCGTACGCTGCATGGACGTTTTGTTAAAAGACGGCTTAAACAAAGCACAAAACCGACTACATTCATTCAAAGCCGAATAATTGTAGTTAAATCATCATATTTATTTTCATTAGCCCACCTATACGCGCTAATGAAATGTTTGACCGAATAATCACCAAAAGGGTTTCACACCATGGGTTTTAAATGCGGAATCGTTGGCCTGCCTAACGTCGGTAAGTCAACACTATTCAACGCCTTGACCAAAGCGGGCATCGAAGCAGCGAACTTCCCGTTCTGTACTATCGAACCAAACACTGGCGTTGTACCTGTGCCAGATCTACGCCTAGACGCACTGGCTGCAATTGTTAATCCAGAGCGCATCTTGCCAACAACCATGGAATTTGTGGATATTGCTGGTCTTGTTGCTGGTGCATCGAAAGGTGAAGGTCTTGGTAACAAATTTCTAGCGAACATCCGTGAAACCGATGCTATTGGTCACGTTGTTCGCTGTTTCGAAGACGAAAACATCATTCACGTCGCGGGTAAGATAAACCCGATTGATGACATCGAGGTCATCAACCTTGAGCTTGCTCTCGCTGACCTTGACACGTGTGAGCGTGCAATTTTCCGTCAAGCGAAAAAAGCGAAAGGTGGCGACAGCGATGCTAAGTTTGAGACCGCTGTATTAGAAAAACTACTGCCGACGTTGACAGAAGGCGGCATGGTTCGCTCTGTCGAGCTAAGTAAAGAAGAACTTGCAGCCATTGATTATCTGCACTTCCTTACTGTTAAACCAACGATGTATATCGCCAACGTCAGCGATGATGGCTTTGAAGATAATGAATACCTTGACATGGTTCGCGAATACGCAGAAAAAGAAAATGCTGTTGTTGTCGCGGTATGTGCAGCTATTGAATCTGAAATCGCAGAGCTTGACGATGCTGATCGTGAAGAATTCCTTGCTGATATGGGTATCGAAGAACCAGGCCTGAACCGAGTGATCCGCTCTGGCTATGAGTTGCTTGATCTGCAAACTTACTTCACTGCCGGTGTGAAAGAAGTGCGCGCATGGACAATCCCTGTTGGTGCAACAGCACCACAATCAGCAGGTAAAATTCACACTGACTTTGAAAAAGGCTTTATCCGAGCTGAAGTTGTTGGTTACGACCACTTCATCGAGTTCAAAGGTGAAAGCGGTGCGAAAGAAGCGGGTAAATGGCGCCTAGAAGGCAAAGATTACATCGTGAAAGATGGCGATGTTGTTCACTTCCGTTTCAACGTATAACTAGGAAGGCCATAAAAGCCAACCAGTTAGCGACAGTTATACTAAGCCAGCTTAATAGCTGGCTTTTTTTGTAACTAAGGTATTTATTCATTATCGCAATATAACCATGCGAAGGTCAGCCGTACGTTTAGTTCTGTGCGCTAAAAACCCCCAACTTAGCATGGCATTCGCCCAGTTCGTCCAAATAAGCAACGAACAATTCAATTTTCTAAAGATATTTAAAAAAACTATTGACCCTTTTCGCTGGTATGAGCATAATGCGCCCCGTTCCCGAGACAGCGGTCAACTATGGCAACTGCCACGGAAACAACAAAATGGCTACGTAGCTCAGCTGGTTAGAGCACATCACTCATAATGATGGGGTCACAGGTTCGAATCCCGTCGTAGCCACCATTTCTTTCTTCGGAAAGACATCGAAAGATGTAAAATTCTACTAGATGCGGAAGTGGCGGAATTGGTAGACGCACCAGATTTAGGTTCTGGCGCCGCAAGGTGTGAGAGTTCAAGTCTCTCCTTCCGCACCATTCTCTTTRYGAAGAGAAKTGTTCTTAAATGAACAACTGTAGGKCTATCGCCAAGCGGTAAGGCAGCGGCTTTTGATGCCGCCATCCCCTGGTTCGAATCCAGGTAGMCCTGCCACATTTAATTATGTGGTTTAATTATTTATTTTTGAAATAATTAATCAAACGGCATAAATAAAATGGCTACGTAGCTCAGCTGGTTAGAGCACATCACTCATAATGATGGGGTCACAGGTTCGAATCCCGTCGTAGCCACCATTTATTTTCTCTTTTTGAGATGATTTATGGTAAAAATATAAATACGCGGAAGTGGCGGAATTGGTAGACGCACCAGATTTAGGTTCTGGCGCCGCAAGGTGTGAGAGTTCAAGTCTCTCCTTCCGCACCATTTATATTTTGTGACTGTGATTTATCGCAGTAATACAGGTTGAGCTTTACCAGTTCTTCAATCTGTACAATAAGCTCTAGAGAACACTCGCTCGAATGTATTCGAATGAGAYAATATGCGGAAGTGGCGGAATTGGTAGACGCACCAGATTTAGGTTCTGGCGCCGCAAGGTGTGAGAGTTCAAGTCTCTCCTTCCGCACCATTCTCTAAGACTTATTAYTCTCTTTAAATAGGGAACTGTTCTTAAGTGAACAACTGTAGGGCTATCGCCAAGCGGTAAGGCAGCGGCTTTTGATGCCGCCATCCCCTGGTTCGAATCCAGGTAGCCCTGCCACATTTTATTATGTGGCTTGATGACTTCTTCATAAGAAGATAAATCGTTAAGCGATGTAAGCTCGTTAAGAGCAATAAAAYATGCGGAAGTGGCGGAATTGGTAGACGCACCAGATTTAGGTTCTGGCGCCGCAAGGTGTGAGAGTTCAAGTCTCTCCTTCCGCACCATTATTCTTTGAATAAAAGAATCGTTAATCATTCGGTGATTAACACATGTACAGTTCGAATTTTTACCAATTCTTAGATCTGTACAATAAGCTCTAGAGAACACTCGCTCGAATGTATTCGAWTGAGACAATATGCGGAAGTGGCGGAATTGGTAGACGCACCAGATTTAGGTTCTGGCGCCGCAAGGTGTGAGAGTTCAAGTCTCTCCTTCCGCACCATTCTCTAAGACTTATTATTCTCTTTAAATAGAGAGCTGTTCTTAAGTGAACAACTGTAGGGCTATCGCCAAGCGGTAAGGCAGCGGCTTTTGATGCCGCCATCCCCTGGTTCGAATCCAGGTAGCCCTGCCACATTTAATTATGTGGTTTAATGAGTTATCTTTCGAAGACAATTAGTTAAACGGCATAAATAAAATGGCTACGTAGCTCAGCTGGTTAGAGCACATCACTCATAATGATGGGGTCACAGGTTCGAATCCCGTCGTAGCCACCATTCTTTCTGCGGAAAGACATCGAAAGATGTAAAATTCTACTAGATGCGGAAGTGGCGGAATTGGTAGACGCACCAGATTTAGGTTCTGGCGCCGCAAGGTGTGAGAGTTCAAGTCTCTCCTTCCGCACCATCTATTCTTTAAGTTGGAACACCAATTCCCAGCTTAAACAATATAGTCAGAGATACAGCTGGTAACAGCATAAAAATGCGGAAGTGGCGGAATTGGTAGACGCACCAGATTTAGGTTCTGGCGCCGCAAGGTGTGAGAGTTCAAGTCTCTCCTTCCGCACCATTCTCTCTGATTAATTAAGTCTCTGAAAAGAGCATCTGCAGGTCTATCGCCAAGCGGTAAGGCAGCGGCTTTTGATGCCGCCATCCCCTGGTTCGAATCCAGGTAGACCTGCCACACATTGCTTAACGTTATAGTTATTTGATTGCTAAGATCAAACTAAACGAGAAGTATGCGGAAGTGGCGGAATTGGTAGACGCACCAGATTTAGGTTCTGGCGCCGCAAGGTGTGAGAGTTCAAGTCTCTCCTTCCGCACCATTATTTAAGGAACCCACTTTTTAGTGGGTTTTCTTATGTCTGCGATTTAAGTTTCTTAACTTGATAAACAGGCTACAGTTTTTACAACCTACTCAATGATCGTATCTCTCTGGTTGTTAAGCCGAATGTTTTCAATAACATTCGGCTTTTTCTTTACTGGCATAAAAAAAGTGAGCACTAAGCTCACTTTTCCCATCAATAAAGAGTCTATTTAGTGGTTACTGATAGACCTGATGTTACATCCCCATCGCATACTTCAATACTTTTTGCTTAATCGGCCCTGCGTGCTCGGCCAACTTAAGCCCTGCATTCCGTATAAACTTAATCGGTGCCAGCGAATTACTGAATGTGGTGTAAAAAAAGTCCATACCTGTTTGCATCATTACGTTATCTGGTCGTCTACGGCATTGATAAGCCTTCAATACCGAAGGTTTATCCCACGCTTGACCCGCCTTCTCTATTTCATGCAAAAGCACATCGACATCTTTAAAGCCCAGGTTGACACCTTGACCAGCCAGTGGGTTTATCGTGTGGGCAGCATCTCCCAGCAGCACAACACCAGACTTATAATAGCGCTGAGCATGCCTGCGAGTTAGCGGGAAGCTCCCGTGACCTTGTACCGTAAACTCGCCTAACTCTTTGGGGAAATGCGCCTGAATCTGCGCTTTTAGTTGCTCAGGTGCCATCACTGATAACTGTTTAATACGCTCAGGGGTGTCATACCACACCAGTGATCCTTTATGACCAGGCAGCGGTAAAAAAGAACGGGGACCATGTGGTGTAAACATTTGCCAAGTAATGTCCTGTTGAGCCATTTCGGTATCAATATTAATTAACATGCAATGCTGGCGATAATCCCAAGCCGTTATACCAATGCCAACTTGTTGCCGCACCTGTGAATTAGCTCCATCAGCCCCTACCAATAATCGAGTCTTAAGCTGTCGACCATCATCAAGCGTAACGATATACCCCGCCTCTGATTTACATTCATCTGCCTTGACGATTTTAGCGGGGCATAATGCAGAAAGTGTTGGGTATGAATCGAACTGTTGCCATAACGCCAATTGAATAACCCGGTTTTCAACAATGTACCCCAGGCGATCTAGATGCAATTCAGAGGCATTGAATCGTGTCCGGCATTCTGGGTGCTCCCACGTTTCCAGTCTTTTGTAGGGGCATAAACGCATTCCTAATACCGCAGGCCATGCACCAAGGCGCTCTAGCAAAGCAACAGAGTTTGGTGAAATGGCTGAGACGCGTAAATCCATCGCTTGCGAAGTATCAAAAGCCGCTGGTGCCGTACCTTCAATAACGGCGACATGTAACCCTTGCTGGGCCAAACCAACTGCTGTAGCCGCACCAACCATGCCGCCACCAGCAACAACAATGTCAAATTGCTCCATACCCATTCCTGTTATGCTCAACAAATTACCTACAATATTAACCAATTCTACCGAAAAACCAGTGGCGCATCAGCGATTAATCTCTTTGGTAACAAAACCACAATTTATTCGGGGTGGTGATGATCTAGTCAGACAAGGTTTAAAGCAGTACAATACGCGGCTTGCTACAGCTGACAGCTGGATTTAACCTGTCGGCCGAATGAAGCAATGTGGAATGCAATGATTAAACACTACGAGTGAAGAGTTAGACATGGCTAAGAAACTGCTTATCAAAACCTGGGGCTGTCAGATGAACGAATACGATTCATCAAAAATGGCCGATCTTCTCAATGCAGCCAATGGCTTCGAGCTAACAGAAGTCCCAGAAGAAGCAGATGTGCTGCTGCTTAACACCTGTTCAATCCGTGAAAAGGCACAAGAAAAAGTGTTCCACCAGCTAGGCCGTTGGAAGCGCTTAAAAGATAAGAAGCCTGATCTTGTGATTGGTGTTGGTGGTTGCGTTGCAACCCAAGAAGGTAAATCAATTCGTCAGCGTGCGCCGTATGTGGATGTGATTTTTGGGCCACAAACCCTGCACCGCTTGCCAGAAATGATTAAAAGTTCTCAATCTACTCACGCACCCGTGATGGATATCTCATTTCCAGAGGTTGAGAAATTCGATAATTTACCAGAACCGCGCGCTGACGGCGCAACTGCTTTCGTTTCTATTATGGAAGGTTGCTCTAAGTACTGCACTTATTGCGTAGTACCTTACACGCGTGGCGAAGAAGTAAGCCGTCCATTAGATGACGTTCTTTATGAAGTCGCTCAGCTTGCAGAGCAAGGTGTTCGTGAAGTAAACCTATTAGGTCAAAACGTTAATGCTTTCCGTGGTCCAACTCACGATGGCGAATTGGCAACATTTGCAGAACTGTTACGTCTTGTTGCTGCAATTGATGGTATTGACCGTATTCGTTATACCACCAGCCACCCAATCGAGTTTACTGATGACATTATTGATGTTTATACCGATACACCAGAACTCGTAGACTATTTACACTTACCAGTACAAAGTGGTTCAGACCGTATTCTAACGATGATGAAACGTCCTCACACGGTTCTGGAATACAAATCTAAAGTTCGTAAGCTACGCAAAGTACGTCCGAATATCACAATGAGTTCTGACTTTATTGTTGCGTTCCCTGGCGAAAGTGACCAAGATTTCCAAGATACGATGAAACTGATCCGCGATATCGATTTTGATATTAGCTTCAGTTTTGTCTTTTCTCCTCGCCCTGGTACACCAGCAGCAGATTATCCGTGTGATCTTCCTGAAGAAGTTAAAAAAGAACGCTTGTACGAACTGCAACAACAGATCAATACTCAAGCAATGCGCCATGCTCGCCAAATGTTAGATACCGAGCAACGTATCCTTGTTGAAGGCCCTTCTCGTAAGAACATTATGGAATTACGTGGTCGCACCGAGAATAACCGCATTGTAAACTTTGAAGGCTCTGCTGAATTAATTGGTCAATTTGTTGATGTGAAAATCATTGACGTATTTACCAACTCACTACGTGGCGAATTGGTGCGTACTGAAGCAGAAATGGATCTACGTGTTGCCATGACACCATTAGAGGTTATGGAAAAAGCACGCAAAGAAGATGAATTGGGTGTAGGCGTATATACTCCATAGTATAACGCCCGTCTCACGACAAGTAGGACGCGCCCAGAACCATGGCCACCCAACTTTTGCGGGTGGCCACATTGAAGAGGCAAATCTTGAGCAAAGTTATTACTGTAGAATTCAACCTGGAACCCGCCAATAACCAGCGCCTTTCCAGCCTTTGTGGCCCTTTCGACGATAACATCAAACAACTTGAACGCCGTCTGGGTGTAGAAATCAACCACCGAAGCAGTAGTTTTAGTGTGGTTGGCCAACCTCATACTGCTGAAGCCGCCGCTGATATCATCAAAACCTTGTATGTTGATACTGCTCCAGTACGTAATACAACCCCTGATATCGAACCTGATCAGGTTCACCTTGCCATTAAAGAATCTGGCGTGCTTGAACAGTCGACTGAATCAAGTATTCCTTACGGCAAGGAAGTAACGATCAAAACCAAGAAAGGGGTGATCAAACCACGTACGCCAAATCAGGCACAATACATCAGTAACATGGTTCGCCATGATATTACTTTTGGCATTGGCCCTGCTGGTACTGGTAAGACTTACCTTGCGGTTGCTGCCGCAGTTGACGCCCTTGAGCGCCAAGAAATCCGCCGTATCCTATTGACTCGCCCTGCGGTTGAAGCCGGTGAAAAATTAGGTTTCTTACCGGGTGATTTAAGTCAAAAAGTCGATCCTTACTTACGCCCTCTTTATGATGCTTTGTTTGAAATGCTCGGCTTTGAGCGCGTAGAGAAACTGATTGAGCGCAACGTAATCGAAGTTGCACCACTGGCTTACATGCGTGGTCGTACGCTGAACGATGCCTTTATTATTCTTGATGAAAGCCAAAATACCACCGTCGAACAAATGAAAATGTTCCTAACCCGTATCGGATTTAATTCTCGCGCGGTGATCACTGGTGACGTGACACAAATTGACTTACCTCGAGGCGCGCGTTCAGGTTTACGCCATGCTATTGAAGTGCTCTCTGACGTTGACGAAATTAGCTTCAACTTCTTCTTAGCTGATGATGTAGTACGTCACCCTGTCGTTGCACGTATTGTTCAAGCCTATGAGGTTTGGGAAAGTGCAGACCAAAAGCAACGTAAGATAAATGAACAACGCCGTCGAGATGAACAAGCAGCCATTGTTGCTGCAGCGACTGCCACAGTAGCAACATCAGCGGTTGATACGGAAAAAACAAATTAATGGCTATCTATTTAGACCTGCAAATGGCGACTGACGATCAGAACGGCATGCCAGGTGAGGCTGACTTTCAGCAGTGGCTCGACGCAACGATCCTTCTCTTTCAACCAAATGCGGAATTAACTATCCGTTTGGTTGATGATGCAGAAAGTCATGCTCTGAACCATGAGTACCGTGGTAAAGATAAGTCAACGAATGTACTGTCATTCCCATTCGAGTCACCACCAGGTGTTGAACTTGATCTGCTGGGTGATTTAATCATTTGCCGACAAGTTGTCGAAAAAGAAGCAAAAGAGCAGAATAAACCGCTTAATGCCCACTGGGCACATATGGTTGTACACGGCAGTCTTCATCTGCTAGGTTATGACCATATCGAAGATGAAGAAGCCGACGAAATGGAAGGCTTGGAAACAGAAATCATGCAAAAAATGGGATTTAATGACCCATATGCAGAAGAAAAACTGTAACCTTTCTTTGAGACTGTTGTCGTATAGGTGTTGCAGCCAATACAGGATGCAACACAACTCCCGTGGCACCGCCACTTAATTGATAGAGAAGTAATTCTTACAAGCAATGAACGAAGATAACCCCCAAAATTCTGAAGGTCCGAGTAGAAAGTCCTTCTTTGAACGTCTTGGCCAGCTTTTTCAAGGTGAGCCACAGAATCGTGAAGAACTCGTTGAAGTTTTTCGAGATTCAGAAGAAAACGATTTGATCGACCACGACACCCGCGACATGCTCGAAGGTGTAATGGAAATTGCTGAGATGCGTGTTAGGGATATTATGATCCCACGCTCTCAAATGGTCACAATCGAACGTTCTCAGAAGCTAGATGATCTGATTGATTTAATTGTTGATGCCCAGCACTCACGCTACCCGGTGATCAGTGACGATAAAGACCATGTCGAAGGAATCCTTCTGGCAAAAGATTTACTCCGTTACTTACTACCAAACAGCGAACCATTTGATATGGACAAAGTGCTACGACCTGCGGTTGTAGTACCTGAAAGCAAGCGTGTAGACCGTCTACTAAAAGAATTCCGCGAAGAACGTTACCACATGGCTATCGTTGTCGATGAATTCGGCGGGGTATCAGGCGTTATCACCATTGAAGATATTCTTGAGCAAATCGTTGGCGAAATCGAAGACGAATTCGACGACGAAGAAGAGCAAGAAGTCCGTCAATTAAGTAAGCATACTTTTTCGGTTAAAGCACTGACGACTATCGAAGATTTTAACGAAATGTTCCAAACTCACTTTAGCGACGAAGAAGTCGATACGGTGGGTGGTTTGGTAATGACCAGCTTTGGCCATCTACCCGACCGTGGTGAGATCGTTGAACTTGATGGTTACTCATTTAAAGTAACGTCAGCCGACAACCGCCGGGTTATCCAGTTGCAAGTGACCGTGCCTCACGAAGCACCCCAACCGACAACCACACCATAACGAATGACAAAAAATTCTTTAATGAAGTTGGGACAGCTAGCCTTAGCTGTTCCAGCAGGTGCATTAGCAACACTCTCTTTTGCACCTTATAATCACTGGTACCTCGCACCAGTATCTCTTTTTATCCTCTTTTTCTTACTCCAAAACCAATCAGCTAAACGATCTGGCCTTATCGGTTTCTTATGGGGACTTGGCTTATTTAGTACCGGGATCAAGTGGGTACATGTCAGTATTGCTAATTTTGGTGGTATGCCATGGCTCGCTGGCTGGGCATTAATGGCATTACTGATTGCCTACCTTGCCTTCTACCCTGCACTCTTTGGTTTTCTATTTAACAAATTCAATCGAGGGCGACCATTTCATCAACTGCTATTGAGTGGCCCAGTGATCTGGCTACTACTCGATTGGATACGTGGCTGGTTCATGACAGGCTTCCCTTGGTTATGGATGGGTTATGGTCAAATTGATGGCCCCTATGCCTCACTCGCCCCTATTCTAGGCGTTGAAGGGATAACGTTAGCATTAGTGCTAACCAGTGCAGCATTTGTTGCGGCGAGTTATTACCGCAATTGGAAGCCCCTGCTAATGCCTATCGGTATTATTGGGATCTGCTTACTGGCAGGCAATAAGCAATGGGTGGTACCGAATCCAGATAAAGCCATTGATGTCGCAATGATCCAAGGCAATGTCGCGCAAGAGATCAAATGGTTGCCGAGCCAACGCTGGCCAACCCTAATGCAATATACTGACCTAACCCGAGAAAACTGGGATGCCGATCTGATCATCTGGCCAGAAGCTGCGATCCCTGCACTTGAAGCACAAATCCCGACGTTCTTACAGAATCTGGATGCTGCTGCGCGCAACAACAATAGTACGGTTATTACCGGTATCCTTGATCAAAATGAACAAGGCCAGTACTTCAATAACATTCTTACGTTGGGTATGAACCAAGCTGGACCATATCAATACGAAAGTGCTGAGCGTTACACTAAGCATCACCTACTACCATTTGGCGAATTTGTTCCATTCGGCGATTTGCTTCGTCCAATAGCCCCGATTTTCAACTTGCCGATGTCTTCATTCAGCCGTGGTGAATTTATTCAACCGAACCTTGAAGCTAACGGTATTTCACTCGCACCAGCCCTGTGCTACGAAGTAGCCTTCAGTGAACAAGTTCGCCGTAATGTGAATATTGATACCGAGTTCTTACTCACGCTCTCGAATGACACTTGGTTTGGTACCTCTATTGGTCCTTTCCAGCACATGGAAATCGCCCAAATGCGCTCACTTGAGTTGGGCAAGCCATTATTACGCTCAACCAACAGCGGCGTCACCGCAGTTGTTGATCATACTGGTAAAATTACCGAACAAATCCCACAGTTCGAAGTCGGTGTACTACGTACCAAAGTGCTGCCAACAGACGGGATGACCCCCTATACCACCCTTGGTAGCTGGCCACTGTACCTATATATTTTATGGTCGGTCACCCTGTCGTGGATTTTAATCCGTCGCCAGAACGGCCGCTTCCGTGACGAGCAGCCACAAATTGACTATCACGACTAGCTTCAAGCTGATTCAAGCCTGAATCCCAGCTGAAAAATGATAAAAAGGCGAAGGTGACCCCTTCGCCTTTTTATTCACCTTGATAATATATCGACAGAAAAACATAAAAGCACAATACAACTCGCGCTACTAAGGGAATACACCCATGAAAATAATTACCAAGTTATTCACGACACTCAGCGCCGTCGCCATGCTATGCGTCGCTACCGGTTCAATCGCGAACGAAAACCTTGAAACTCAAGCGGCGTTAAACCAATTCAAAGCCTCTGCACAAACCCAACCCTTCTTTCTTTCATCATATGGTTATGCGGTCTTTCCATCGGTTGGTAAAGGTGGGTTCTGGGTTGGTGGCGCTTACGGCAGCGGAACCGTTTATAAAGATCATGACATTACAGGCACGGCAAAACTGTACCAACTTTCTTTTGGCTTACAATTTGGTGGCCAGTCATACAGCGAGATTATTTTCTTTCAAGACAAGCGAGCATACGAACGCTTCACCAGTGGTAGCTTTGAGCTAGACGCTCAAGCATCAGCTGTTGCACTTACAGAAGGCGCACAAGCCAAAGCCGGCACAGCAGGGTTTAGTGCCAGCGCCAGTGATAACTACGTCGATACCAATTATACCAACGGTATCTCTGTCTTCACCTTTGCAAAAGGTGGAATGATGGTTGAAGCTTCGCTGGCTGGACAAAAGTTCAGTTTT
Source organism: Photobacterium minamisatsumaniensis (assembly GCF_050336695.1). NCBI lineage: Bacteria > Pseudomonadati > Pseudomonadota > Gammaproteobacteria > Vibrionales > Vibrionaceae > Photobacterium > Photobacterium minamisatsumaniensis. The sequence goes on from NZ_JAKJSI010000041.1 coordinate 32,304, forward strand.
AAACCTCTGCATAACGCTTCAGCCGACACCCTGTCTCAAGATATCGCTCAAGACATAACTCAGCCGGTTCAGTTACCAGAGCCTGCTCCAACGGCTATGATTGTCGAGACGGTAGAGCGCCCTGAGTAATCAGACTCAATAACATCACAAATAAAATAGCGAGGCTAAAGCCTCGCTATTTTTATTTTTTCTCTCCGTCTCACTGGTTCAAATGTTAAGGAGATAATGGCCGGCGGGTAAAACGCTCATGACCACACTTTAAACACGGTTCTATTTTTTTTACGTGAGTGATCAATTCATGGTGTCCGCATTTTTCACAAACTAAATTTCCAAGGCCTATCACTTCACCACTTTGATAAACACCTTGGTGCTTGAGATCATCCATTACTTCACGCCACTCTATCTGCGTTTTATCCGTAATTTCGGCCAACCCTTCCCAAATGGTTTCCTTAACAACCTGATAAAACGGACTTTCTGAAAACGGCTCCGAACTTTCTTCTACATTTTGACCGAACTCTTTCAGGTCTCGCTTAACATAAGCAGAGATCAGTGCCAGTTCATCTTTGGTCATGTCACTTGCAGCCTGACGGTATTTTGCCGTTGTCTCTGCCCATTGTTTAAGTTCATCAGGACTATGCTTAAGGGTTTCAGTTACCTGCTCCAACAGGGCTTCGTACTCTGATCGTTGCTTAGCCATAGGTCACCTCCTATCTGCTATTTCAGCAGCAAATTACGTGCCGCAAGCCCATTTACCGCGATTAAGCGGTAACTATTACGGCCCGAAACGGCCTTAGCTATTGTTGACACCTTTACCTTTAGTTATTCTATGCCGATTATATTGAATGTGTTTGTACTTAACTCACAAAATCCCGGATGTCATCGATGCAAGAACAATATCGTCCACAGGACATTGAACAGAAAGTTCAAGAACATTGGGACAACAAAAAGACCTTTGTTGTAAGTGAAGACCCTAATAAAGAAAAATTCTACTGTCTCTCCATGTTCCCGTACCCAAGTGGTCGACTGCACATGGGTCACGTGCGTAACTACACCATCGGTGATGTGATTTCTCGTTACCAGCGCCTGCAAGGCAAAAATGTTATGCAACCAATCGGTTGGGATGCATTTGGCCTACCAGCAGAAAATGCGGCAGTTAAGAACAAGACAGCACCTGCGCCTTGGACTTACGAGAACATCGAATACATGAAGAACCAACTTAAACTGTTGGGCTTTGGTTACGACTGGGACCGTGAATTCGCCACCTGTACCCCTGAGTATTACCGTTGGGAACAGGAGTTCTTCACTAAGCTTTATGAAAAAGGCTTGGTTTACAAGAAAACCTCTTCGGTTAACTGGTGTCCAAACGACCAAACCGTTCTAGCGAACGAACAGGTTGAAGACGGTTGCTGTTGGCGTTGTGATACCCCTGTAGAACAAAAGAAAATTCCACAGTGGTTCATCAAGATTACCGAATACGCACAAGAGCTTTTAGACGATTTAGATAACCTAGACGGTTGGCCTGAAATGGTTAAGACCATGCAGCGCAACTGGATTGGCCGCTCTGAAGGTGTTGAGCTGAAGTTTGACGTGAAAGATCACGAAGAGCTAGAAGTGTACACCACACGTCCAGATACCCTAATGGGCGTAACCTACGTAGGCATTGCCGCAGGTCACCCACTGGCTGACGCTGCAGCAAAAAACAACCCAGAACTTGCTGCGTTTATCGAAGAATGCCGTAACACCAAAGTTGCTGAAGCTGAACTAGCAACGATGGAGAAAAAAGGCATGGCGACTGGCCTAACGGCTATTCACCCGCTAAACGGCCGTGAAGTACCAGTATTCGTGGCGAATTTCGTCCTGATGGATTACGGCACAGGTGCGGTAATGGCGGTTCCAGCCCATGACCAGCGTGATTTCGAATTCGCGACTAAGTACGGCCTAGATATCGTTCCTGTGATCAAACCTGAAGACGGTAGCGATCTAGACGTATCTGAAGCCGCTTACACCGAGAAAGGCGTACTGTTTAACTCTGGTGAGTTCGACGGCCTAGGTTTCCAAGCTGCTGTTGATGCGATTGCTGCGAAGCTTGAAGCGGAAAACAAGGGTAAGAAAACCGTAAACTTCCGTCTACGTGACTGGGGTGTATCTCGTCAGCGCTACTGGGGTGCTCCAATCCCAATGGTAACGACTGAAGATGGTGAAGTTCACCCAGTTCCAGCCGATCAACTACCAGTGATCTTGCCGGAAGATGTGGTAATGGACGGCGTAACAAGCCCAATCAAGGCTGATAAGTCTTGGGCTGAAACCACCTTTAATGGTGAACCAGCACTGCGTGAAACAGATACTTTTGATACCTTTATGGAATCATCATGGTACTACGCACGTTACTGTTCACCACAAGCAGATGACATCCTAGACCCAGAGAAAGCAAACTACTGGCTACCGGTTGATCAGTACATTGGTGGTATCGAGCACGCATGTATGCACTTGCTATACTCGCGCTTCTTCCACAAACTGCTTCGTGATGCAGGCTACGTAACATCAGACGAGCCGTTCAAGCAACTTCTTTGTCAAGGTATGGTATTGTCAGACGCGTTCTACCACACCAATGAGAAAGGCACGAAAGAGTGGATTGCACCAAACGATGTGACTATCGAGCGCGATGCCAAAGGTCGTATCGAAAAAGCGGTTGATGACCACGGTCGCGACGTTGCTCACTCAGGCATGATCAAAATGTCTAAGTCGAAGAACAATGGTATCGACCCACAAGAAATGGTCGACAAATACGGCGCCGATACTGTACGTCTATTCATGATGTTCGCATCTCCAGCAGACATGACGCTTGAATGGCAAGAATCTGGCGTTGAAGGGGCTAACCGCTTCCTTAAACGTGTTTGGAAACTGGTTAACGAACATGCAAGCAAAGGAACAGCCGACGCTGTTGATGTTGCTGCACTGTCATCAGCACAGAAAACACTACGCCGTGATGTTCACAAAACGATCGCAAAAGTGGGTGATGATGTTGGCCGCCGCCAAACCTTCAATACCGCTATTGCTGCTATCATGGAGCTGATGAACAAATTGGCTAAAGCCTCTCAAGAAAGCGCACAAGATCGTGCCCTACTTGACGAAGCACTGAAAGCAATCGTTCGTATGCTATACCCAATGACACCGCATATCTGTTTTGAAATGTGGGAAACGCTGGGTGAAAGCAACATCGATGACGCACAGTGGCCAATCGCTGACGAAAAAGCAATGGTTGAAGATGAGAAGCTAATTATTGTTCAAGTGAACGGTAAGCTTCGCGCTAAATTTACTGTTGCCGCAGACTCAACCAAAGAGCAAGTCGAAGCACTGGCTCTAGGTGATGAGAATGTCACTAAGTTCACTGACGATAAAACAATTCGTAAAGTGATCTATGTACCAGGTAAATTACTGAATATCGTTGCTAATTAATATCGCTGCGAACTAAAGTAATTTCCTAGTGCCTAATCTGTGACCCTGATAAAGGGTCACAGTTATTCCGGCTCACCTTCTTTACCAGCACCACCAACGTCAGCCGGTCAGTTTTCACTCATTTTTCATGGAGCAGACTCGGTGAAAGCTTTATTTTCCCTTAAAAGCACAATCCGAACCCTCTTTGTTGCAGTTTTGGCACTCGCCACTGCTTCCTGTGGTTTCCACCTTCGCGGTAACTATATGTTGCCTGATGATATTGCCAAACTTTCCCTTACGAGCTTTGACCGTTATGGCCAACTACACCGTCAGGTTAAGTCCCAATTTAAACTTCACGGTATCGAGCCCGTCGCCCCATCGAGTAAAGTGCCTAACTTACACTTGATCAGCGAATCAACAGGCGAGCGTACCTTATCCCTGTATCAAAATGCTCGCGCGGCTGAGTATGAACTTACTTATACCGTTCGCTATCGTATTGTCGTACCAAACAAAGGCAGCCAGACCTACACATCCCGTGTTAACCGAACGTTTTTGGATAACCCATTAACCGCCCTGGCAAAGTCTGTTGAACGTGACATGATTGAAGATGAGATGCGCCAGCAAGCCTCACGCCAAATTATGCGCCAACTTGCTCGACTCACCGCCGACTTCAATAAGATGGAAGCCAATGAGCTAGAGTTATTGCTTAAAGAAAATACGAATGAAGACGGTATAACAGTCACCACCGAAGAAGACACGGATCAACAAGCGGCGAATGACATTTTCAATAATGATTCGAGCAGCGATGAAGCCAACAATGCGAGTCGTACCAATCAGGTGACCACGGCAGAATGAGGATTTACCCAGAACAACTGGCGCAGCAATTAACAAAAGGGCTGCGCCAAACTTACCTGCTATTTGGCAATGAACCACTGCTAAAACTAGAGTGTAGTGATCAAATCAAGCAGGCGGCTATTACGGCAGGTTTTGAAGAGCGCCACACCTTTACGGTTGATGCCCAGCTTGACTGGAACCTTGTACTTGATTGCTGCCAAGCCATGAGTCTCTTTTCAGCTCGCCAAGTGATTGAGCTCATGCTCCCGGAAACGAGCTTGAGCACTCAGCAAGTAAAATCATTACAAGAGGTAACGGCCTGCCTGCATCCTGACATTCTTCTTTTACTGCAAGGCCCACGCCTGAATAAAAAGCAAGAAAGTGCAAAATGGTTTAAAGGGCTTGAAAGTAATGCCCTCTACTTACCTTGTAACACTCCCGATAGTCGCCACTTGCCAAGGTTCATCCAAGGCCGGTGCCAGCAGCTCAATTTAAAGCCCGATCATGAATCAGTACAAATGCTAGCGCAATGGCATGAAGGCAACTTACTTGCCTTATCACAAAGCCTGCAAAAGCTCGTGCTGCTCTATCCTGATGGTGAGCTTAACGTAGTCCGCCTTGAAGCGGCCTTAAGCCGTCATAACCACTACACGCCCTTTCAATTACTTGATGCCGTGCTCGCAGGCCAAGGCAAACGTAGTCAACGGGTACTTCGCCAGCTACAAGGTGAAGGCGTTGAAGCCATTATTTTGCTACGTACACTGCAGCGAGAGCTGACTCAACTGTATAAAATGCAAGAGATGGGCAGTAAAGGCACCCCGTTAAATGTGATTTTTGAAAATTACCGCATTTGGCAAAGTCGACGAGAAGTCTATATTGGGGCGCTGCATCGGCTACCACTTCCTGTACTAATTCGCTTATTACAGCAATTAGCACATTTAGAGGTTAAAGTTAAAACTGACTACGATTATCAGCCTTGGGCTGACTTATCAGCTCTTTGTGCCGAAATGTGTGGGATCCGCACTCACCTGAATGGCGAGTTTTAATACAATATCGCAGTATTATGTAAAGTTAATGCCAACTTGTATCGCATAAGGTTGTGCGTGCTATACTGCGCCGCTAAATTGTAGCCCATATAGTCTGGCTACATTAATGACATATACACTCAAATGAGAGGTTTCCTTTGCAGGTTCAAGAACTACACGATTTTATTGTTGATAAAGTTGACGATATTAAAGCCCAGGACATCGTTACTCTAGACGTTCGTGATAAGTCTAGCATCACCGAGTTTATGGTTTTGTGTACAGGTACATCTAACCGTCATGTTGCCTCAATTGCTGATCACGTTAACAAAGAAACTAAGCTAGTTGATTTCCCTCCGTTTGGGATCAGCGGCGAAGACGATGGTGAGTGGGTAATCGTTGATATGGGTAGTGTCATGCTGCATATCATGCAAGAAGACGCACGCAACCTTTACCAACTGGAGAAGCTTTGGGGCTAATTGATCATGAAGCTTCAACTGATTGCTGTTGGCACTAAGATGCCTAAATGGGTCGAGGAAGGTTATAAAGAATATAGCCGCCGCTTCCCTAAAGACATGCCACTAGAACTGGTAGAAATCCCTGCGGGTAAGCGTGGTAAGAACGCTGATATTGCGCGTATTCTGCAAAAAGAAGGCGAGGCAATGCTAGCTGCGGTTGCGAAAGGCAACCGTATCGTCACGCTTGATATTCCCGGTAAGCGCTGGGAAACCGAGCAACTGGCAGCGCAACTTGAAAGCTGGAAGCTTGATGGGCGTGATGTTTCGATTCTTATCGGTGGTCCTGAAGGTCTTGCACCTGCATGTAAAGCAGCAGCAGATCAAAGCTGGTCATTATCGCCATTGACACTGCCCCACCCTTTAGTGCGTGTCATTATGGCAGAGAGCCTCTACCGAGCGTGGAGCATCACTGCTAATCACCCGTACCACAGGGAATAGTGCCAATGAGACAAAAGCGAACGCAGATCCGCGATCATCGGGCTGAGTCGGCGCTATTTTTCCGTCGAGCTCTTGTCTCATTTATTGGCATTATCGTGCTGGTAGGTATTCTGCTCACCAATCTCTATCATATCCAGATCAGTGAGCATGAGGACTACCAGACACGTTCCAACGATAATCGGATTAAAGTTGTCCCTGTCGCACCCAATAGAGGCCTGATCTACGATCGAAATGGCATTTTATTGGCAGAAAACCGCCCCGTTTACTCACTTGAAATTACCAGTGAGAAAGTTGCCGATCTCGAAGAAACATTCCTAAGTCTGAAAGATTTAATGGGCGTGACCGATGATCAAATCGAGCGTTTCCAACGCGAGCGACGCCGTACCCGCCGTTTTAAATCCGTACCAATCTTGAACCAGATGTCTGAACAGCAAGTTGCCCTGTTTTCAGTCAATCAACACCGTTTCCCTGGTGTAGAAGTAAAAGCTTACCTTAAGCGCCACTATCCTTATGGTGAAGCCCTAACGCATGTGCTTGGCTATGTAGCCAAAATAAACGACCGTGACATACAGCGCCTTGAGCGTGAAGAAAAAATCAATAACTACAAAGCAACCCGTGATATGGGTAAGCTTGGTATTGAACGGTATTATGAAGACTTGCTTCACGGTACTTCCGGCTACCAAGAAGTCGAAGTAAACAGCCGGGGCCGCGTCATACGTACGCTAAAATATGTACCACCGATCCCGGGAAAAGACATTAAGCTCAACCTTGATATTGAGCTGCAACTTTATGTCAAAGAACTCTTAACCGTGCGTAGCCAAGATCCAGATACTGGAGAGGAGAAAATCAAGTACAGACGTGGCTCAGTTGTCGTCCTTGATCCGCGCGATTCATCTGTCTTAGCGATGCTTTCCAGCCCAAGCTATGATCCAAATTTATTCGTCCACGGTATTTCCAGCAAAGAATACAGTGCACTGCTCAATGATATAAACCGTCCACTGGTTAACCGAGTCACACTGGGAATATATCCCCCTGCTTCAACGATCAAACCTATGATAGCCGTTGCCGCATTAACGGAAGGGGTGATCACAACGCGCACAACGCGTAATGATCCCGGTTATTGGCGCATCCCTAATTCAAACAGTCGTCCTTTCCGCGACTGGCTACGCTGGGGCCACGGAAAAGTAAATATCCACAAGGCCATTGAAGAATCTGTCGATACCTTCTTCTACCAAATTGCTTATGATTTAGGGATCGACCGCATTTCAGGTTGGATGTCCCGCTTTGGTTTTGGTGAATATACTGGGATTGATATCCGTGAAGAGAGCAAAGCGAACATGCCAACACGTGAATGGAAACAGGCTCGTTTCCGTCAGCCATGGTATCAAGGTGACACGATCCCTGTTGGTATCGGCCAAGGCTATTGGACTGCGACACCAATTCAGATCGCCAAAGCGACCACGGTATTAGTGAATAAAGGCCGCGTACAGGCACCTCACCTACTCAAAGATATCATTGATGACAATGTTGAGATGCCTGCTCAATTTGATGACTATCCACCGATTGATAATGTCACCCCTGAAAATTGGGAGGTCGCCAAAGAAGGAATGCGTCGCGTACTGTTCGGTACTCGAGGTACGGCACGCCGCGCCTTCTATGGTTCAGAATATCAAGCAGGTGGAAAATCTGGCTCAGCGCAAGTCTTTGGCTTAGCAGAAGATCAGGAATATAACGCCGAGGAACTTGAAGAACACCTACGAGACCATGCCTTGTTTACCGCATTTGCACCGTATGACAAACCGGAAGTAGTGGTATCAATGGTACTTGAAAATGCGGGTGGCGGTTCATCAAACGGGGGGCCGGTTGCCCGTAAGATCTTTGACCACCTACTCCTCAAGCCAGATAGCTTAGAGCCAGAGGCGACCGTGAACAAAAGTAAAATAGCAGAGGTATCTCAATGACAGTGATGGCCGCCACGGGCAGCAAGCGTACCCTTAGTGAACGCATTCACATTGATGTGCCGCTGTTGCTCGGGATCCTTACCCTAATGGGGTTTGCGCTCATGGTTATGTACAGCGCCAGTGGCCAGAATTTACCAATGATGGAGCGCCAAGCTGTTAGGATGGTGCTGTCTTTGGGTGTTATGTTTGTACTTGCCCAAATATCCCCTCGCCACTACGAAACATGGGCACCTTACTTGTTTGGGATCGGGCTTCTTCTGTTGCTCGGGGTACTGTTTTTTGGTGAAAGCTCAAAGGGGGCACAGCGGTGGCTAAACCTTGGTTTTATACGCTTTCAGCCTTCAGAGCTCATTAAGCTCGCCGTACCGTTGATGGTGGCTCGTTTTATTGGTAGCCAGCCTCTGCCACCCAGTTTTAAAAACTTAGTCATTGCTTTGGTTATGGTTTTTGTCCCCACCATACTCATCGCGAAGCAACCCGACCTCGGTACTTCTATTTTAATTGCCGCATCAGGCATATTCGTCTTATTTTTATCTGGCATGAGTTGGCGTATTATTTTCGCCGCTGCCGCCCTCGCCGGGGCGTTTATCCCTGTTATGTGGCTATTTTTAATGCGCGACTACCAGCGTACGCGCGTATTAACACTGTTTAATCCTGAATCGGATCCGCTCGGGGCGGGTTACCACATTATTCAATCGAAAATAGCGATCGGTTCGGGTGGGCTAACGGGCAAAGGCTGGATGCAAGGTACCCAGTCACAATTGGAGTTTTTACCAGAGCGTCACACTGACTTTATCTTTGCTGTTATTGCTGAAGAGTGGGGCCTCATTGGTGTCATTTGCTTGCTGGCAATTTACTTATTTATTATTGGCCGAGGACTATTGCTCGCCAGCCGTGCCCAAACCGCATTTGGCAGGATGATGGCTGGAAGTATCGTACTCAGCTTTTTTGTTTATATCTGTGTAAATATCGGCATGGTCAGTGGTTTATTGCCCGTGGTTGGTGTTCCTCTTCCATTGGTCAGTTACGGGGGAACATCAATGGTTACCCTAATGGCAGGCTTTGGCATCCTGATGTCGATCCACACTCATAGAAAAATGTTGTCTAAGGCGACCTAAATGCGCAAATATCCTTTATTCCTATTGCTTCTTTTGGCTGGTTGTAGCTCAGCACCCAGTACTGAGCGCTATGACATCGCTGACGACATTGCGCCGGAATTATCACCAACGCTGGATCATATCGAAGATGCACAGCCCCGCTATGAAGCTAAAAGTTTAGCGGGAAATAAAGACTACACCTTACGCGGCCAAGATTACCAAATCGTTAGCAGTAATGAAGCTTTCACCCAAGAAGGTGATGCCTCTTGGTATGGCCAGAAATTTCATGGCCACAAAACCTCCAACGGTGAGGTTTATGATATGTACTCAATGACGGCTGCGCATAAAACCCTGCCGCTGCCGAGCTACGTAAAAGTCACCAATACCAACAATGGCAAAAACGCCATCGTTAGGGTTAATGATCGCGGCCCATTCCATGAAGGACGTATCATCGACCTCAGTATGGCAGCGGCAGCACGCCTCGATGTCATAAAACACGGAACAGCCCCCGTTAAAATTGAACTGATTCAAATTGAGAAGCCGGAAGATCCAGAAGAGTGGCAAAGTGCCAACCCAAATCTGTATTTTGTTCAACTCGCTGCCGTAACCAACGAGAAAAAAGCGCAAGAAATTGCGGTTAGACTAGAGCAAGAGTTTGATACAACCGTCGATCTTAAAAAAGCTGATTCGGCAGAAATTTACCGTCTTCGCTTAGGCCCCTATATCGACCGTGATGAAGCGATCTCTCTGCGAGAGAAAGCAAAAACAACGCATTATCCACAAGCCTTTATTATTACATCGAAGCGGGAATTTGACCCCAAATCATAGTCTAATAGGATGAATATCATTATTTGGCTGTTTATACAGCCAAATAATTGATGCTTTACGCACACACCTTCAATCGATTCCACCCATATCAGTTCTAACATCATGATGACCTACAGCACTGGTCACCAAATGACAATCTGATATAGTGTGTGAAATTTTTTTGCAATCGACAAATTAAGTTACAACTATCATGAAAAAATCTGTTGCACTTATTCGCTCAGTCGCTATTTCAGCAACGCTCCTTGCGACGGCTACCGCTGTAGCTGCACCTGCTGTCGTACCAGAAGCTCCACAGATCGCGGCCAAGGGCTACGTTTTAATGGACTACCATTCTGGTAAAATTTTGGCCGGTAACAAAGAGTACGACCAAATTCCACCAGCAAGTTTGACCAAAATGATGACAAGCTATGTCATTGGCCAAGAAGTCAACCGTGGCAATATCTCGATGGATGACACGGTTGTGATCAGTAAAAATGCATGGGCGAAAAATTTCCCAGGCTCATCAAAAATGTTCATCGAAGTCGGTAGCGAAGTCAAAGTATCAGATCTAAACCGTGGCATCGTGATCCAATCTGGTAATGATGCATGCGTGGCAATGGCTGAACATGTTGCAGGCTCTGAAGACTCATTTGTTGACCTAATGAATGCTTGGGCAAAAACATTGGGGATGGACTCAACCCACTTTGCCAATGTCCATGGACTCGATAACCCAGATCTATACTCTACCCCTTATGACATGGCACTACTCGCACAAGGTTTGATCCGTGATGTGCCAGAAGAGTTTGCCATCTATAAAGAGAAATCTTTTACTTATAATGGCATAACCCAATATAACCGTAACAGCCTACTGTGGGATAAAAGCCTCAACGTTGATGGGCTAAAAACGGGGCATACTAACAATGCTGGTTACAGCCTTGTTAGTACGGCAACAGAAGGACAGATGCGACTCATCTCTGTTGTTATGGGTACCAAAACCCCTAATGCTCGCAAAGCTGAAAGTAAGAAACTGCTAAATTACGGTTTCCGTTTCTTTGAAACTGTTTCTCCACACAAAGCAAATGAAACATTCGTTTCTGAAAAAGTATGGATGGGTGACACCGCTGAAGTTTCACTGGGTGTTAGCGAAGATACTTTTGTCACACTGCCACGAGGTCAAACAAAAGATCTCAAAGCAAGCTTTGTGCTAGAAAAAGAACTGAAAGCGCCAATCAGCAAAGGCGATGTTGTCGGTAAACTGTACTACCGCGTGGGTGACGAAGATATTGCTGAATATCCACTGTTGGCACTAAACGATGTCAACGAAGGTGGTTTATTTAGCCGTTTAATTGACTACATCATGCTGCTATTTAAAGGCTGGCTGAGTTAATCCCCTCACGTAATACTAAACGCCGCCCTATGGGCGGCGTTTTTGTTTTCGCAAAATATATAGCGAAAGCAAAGACTTTATAGAAATAGATCACAAATCATACTGCCACGTATTTTATACGACATAGATCACATTAACGACCAAACTTGTGTTAACTCACCTGAGCTATTAATATGCTCTGCTAAAACGCAGCAATTCAAATGCAATAGCTCGGAGTTCAGCATGCAGCAGCAAGAACAGCCAAAACTAAAAGACCTACTGGAGTTTCCTTGTAAATTTAGCTACAAGGTAATGGGTTACAACAAGCCTGAACTCCCAGATCTTGTGGTTGAGGTCATCCAACGCCACGCACCCGGTGACTACACACCAAGTGTTAAACCAAGTGGTAAAGGTACATACAGCGCCGTTTCTGTTTCAATTACAGCAACATCGATTGAACAAGTAGAAATCCTGTATAAAGAATTAGGCGAAATTGATATTGTTCGCGTGGTTCTATAACGACCACAATACCCCTATAAAATTGGCGGCTGAAAATTAAGCTGCCACGTTTTATAATACAAATCGGTATCATGCACCCATGCGGGGGTGTCATCATTTCAGGCTATGCCGAGTGACAAACATGATGGGTGTTACATTGCAAAAAAAGATTATCATCAGAAATCTTGGCCGTCGGGACTATGAACCAACCTGGCAAGCCATGCACGAATTTACCGATACACGCGGTGCAGACACACTGGACGAAATCTGGTTGGTTGAACACAATGCCGTGTTTACCCAAGGCCAAGCGGGAAAAGCCGAGCACTTAATCAACACTGGTGATATACCAGTTGTACAAAGTGATCGTGGTGGACAAGTTACCTACCATGGCCCTGGCCAGCTAGTCGCCTATGTATTGGTTGATCTGCGTCGTGACAAACTTGGTGTGCGTGATTTAGTTACCCACATCGAGAATACTGTTATAAATACTCTATCCCACTTTGGGATTGAATCTAATGCCCGCCCTGATGCGCCGGGTGTGTATGTCAATGAACAAAAGATATGCTCACTGGGTTTGCGGATCAGACGCGGTTGCTCTTTTCATGGTCTGGCACTCAATATCAATATGGATCTGGCACCATTTCTGCGTATTAATCCTTGTGGCTATGCCGGAATGGAAATGACGCAAACAGCGTTATTGAACGGCCCGAATGAACTTATGGAAGTTCAGCCTGTACTTGTAGAAGAACTGATCAAACTGCTTGATTATCAGAGCGTTGAGTGGAAAACGGAAAGCAATTCAAATGAGTAAACCAATAAAAATCGAGAAAGGTGTCAAGTACCGCGATGCCGACAAAATGGCGCTGATCCCTACCCGCAATGTCGAGGTAGAAGATGCACCAAAGGAAGTACTGCGTAAACCAGAATGGATGAAGATTAAACTTCCATCTGATAGTCACCGTATTCAAGAAATTAAATCGGCGATGCGCAAAAATAATCTCAACTCTGTGTGTGAAGAAGCATCATGCCCAAACTTGGCAGAATGTTTCAATCACGGTACGGCCACCTTTATGATCCTTGGTGCGATCTGTACTCGTCGTTGCCCATTCTGTGATGTTGCCCACGGCCGACCACTTCCACCCAATGCGGAAGAGCCTACGCAATTAGCTCAGACCATTGCAGACATGAAACTACGCTACGTGGTTGTCACTTCTGTTGACCGTGATGATCTTCGTGACGGTGGTGCTCAGCACTTTGCTGATTGTACCCGAGAGATTAGAGCGAAAAACCCAAGTATCAGAATCGAAACATTAGTGCCCGATTTCCGTGGCCGTATGGATCGTGCGCTTGAAATCCTGCGTGATAGTCCACCAGATGTATTTAATCACAACCTAGAAACAGCGCCTCGCCTTTATCGTAAGGCTCGACCTGGCGCGAACTACCAGTGGTCACTCGATCTACTGAAGAAGTTCAAGGAAATGCACCCTGACGTCCCGACAAAGTCTGGTGTCATGATGGGCCTAGGTGAAACTAAAGAAGAGATTGTCGAAGTATTGAAAGATCTTCGTGCCCATGGTGTAACCATGCTTACTTTAGGTCAATACCTTGCGCCAAGTCGTCACCACTTGCCGGTTGAGCGTTATGTGCCGCCAGCAGAGTTCGACGAACTAAAAGATATCGCTCTTGAACTTGGCTTTACTCACGCTGCTTGTGGCCCGTTTGTACGTTCATCGTACCATGCTGATATGCAGGCTCGCGGCGAAGAAGTGAAGTAAACAATCTTACTCACTGCAATAAAAAAACCGCTATCGGCTGAGCCAATAGCGGTTTTTTATTAATCGAAGAAAATAGACTTTAGCTATTATTTGCGCGTTCAATCGCCGCAGCTAATACTGGTGCTAAGCTATCCAGTTCTTCCTCTGTAACAGGCTTGCCATCAGAATCAGTTATACTGATTGACGTTCGGTTACCAAGATCACCAAGCTGAATATTATACGTGCGATCATCCAGTGCAATTGGCTTAGTACCCAGCTCTGTCCAGAATTCATCATCTGGAGACTTGAACTTCACTTCAACCGTACCTTGTGATCGGTTACGCCCTTCAACAGTGAAGCCTAAATCACCCAGCACTTCTGGGAATCGCTCCCAAAATACGTTATAAGGCGCACGTGCAATAATGATCGGTAAACCACTACGATCTTGTCCCATTGAAATTGGAATTTGTTTCACCAACTCCTGAGCTTTTATACGTGCTTCATCTCGTACTTGTTGATCATATCGAGCGGTGATCAAGTTAGTCATTAAGATGCTATAACGTTCTTTATTATCCGCAGAAACAGGTTGCTCTACACCAGCTTCACGCCAAGCAACTAAACTTACCTGATAGGTATAACGCCCACCTTCTGCTGACTTTTCAATACGGTATCGACTACCGATTTCGCTATCTTCATCAGCATTTGTCCAGCTCACCCAATCCGTATCCATCACATTCGCGGTTTGGTTTAGTAAGCTGATATCTTGCTCAGCAATAACTTTCTGGCTTAGTGTCCAAACTTTACTCAGCTCTTCTTGCTTGAGTAAGACTAAAGTCACGCCATCTTCATGCTTGATAGTACGAGCACCAGGAATAAGCGCTAAGACCTGTTGTGGCGGTCGAATATCAACCTCTGGCCCTAACCCTCCCTGAACATTCGACGCAGGAATAGTATAGTCGCTGACCTGAGAAGGCTGCGCTCCAGCGGGTAAGCTCCACTCTTCCAATGGCTTTGTATTCAGGTATTCAAAATCCTGATTTGCCTGACGGCGGCGATCTGCGCCATCAGAACAACCAGCCAGTATTGCTACAGCAACAGCTGTAACCACTAGCTTATATTTGTAATTCATTACGCTTTTGCGCTCCTACGCTTTCGCAAATTACAGCAGTACGTTGGCATCTTTCAGAGCTTCTAATACTACTGGTTGTGCAGATTCACTTAGCTCAGTCAATGGTAGACGAAGGTCACCATATTTGATCAAACCAAGTTGTTGCGCTGCCCATTTTACTGGGATTGGGTTCGATTCAACAAACAAGTGCTTATGCAATGGCATAATACGCTGATTAATTTCCTTTGCTGCTTCAAGTTGACCGGATAATGCCAGCTTAAACATGGCCGCCATTTCAGGTGCAGCCACATTTGCTGTGACCGAAATCACACCGTGTCCGCCTTCTGCAACAAAATCTAGTCCTGTCACATCATCACCGCTTAATTGGATGAAATCCTCACCACAAAGTTCCCGTGTTTTTTTCACTCGTGACAAATCAGCCGTGGCATCTTTAATACCGATAATATTATCAATTACAGCAAGACGGCCAACCGTTTCTGGCAACAAATCTACCGCGGTACGACCCGGTACATTATAGAGAATTTGGGGTAAATCCGTTGCTTCAGCAATAGCTTTGAAATGCTGGAACAAACCCTCTTGTGTCGGTTTGTTATAGTAAGGCGTAACCGTTAAGCATGCCGCAACACCTGTACCGGAAAACAATTTGCTAAAGGTGATGGCTTCATGAGTCGCATTAGCACCAGTTCCTGCAATAACAGGCACTCGGCCTTTAGCATACTCTAATGTTTTTAGTACCACCTTCACGTGCTCATCAACAGTCAATGTTGCTGACTCACCGGTGGTTCCTACCGCTACAATTGCATCCGTTCCTGCATCAATGTGGTATTCAACTAATGATGCTAAGCTAGCGTAATCAACTTCACCAGCTTCATCTAGTGGCGTAACTAACGCTACCATGCTTCCTGAAAACATCTCCATCTCCCCTTAAGAATAAATTCTTGGCAGCTTTATTATTTGGCACCACTTCAAATCATAAGACCCCGAAAACGATAACCCGAATAATAAAGCGGCCAAGCAAAACCATACTACTTTTCAGTTACAGTAAACTCAAGACAGAAGTAAGTAAATCAGTTAACTACCGCAACAACGTATTCGCTAAATTTTGTCGAGTGGGTAGCTAGCCGGATCCAATGACTGTGCTACCATGCTGGAGTATTCATTACGTGATATAAAAAATATGGAACATTACTTAGTTATTACTGCTGTTGGTACGGATCGCCCAGGGATTTCAGATGAAATCACACGTTTGATCACTCATTGTGGCTGTAATATTGTTGACAGCCGACTGGCACTCTTTGGCCATGAATTCACGCTAATCATGCTACTTTCGGGTAACACCAATGCGATGTCGCGGGTTGAAGCCACTTTACCGCTTAAAGCCCAAGAGCATGATTTGTTAACCGTAATGAAGCGGACAGAAAAACATGAATATCGTTTTTTCCCTTACACCGCTGATTTTAGTATCGAGGCAACTGACAGCCCTGGTCTGATCGAGCAGTTCACCCATTTTTTTGCCCATAAAAACGTTGATATCGCATCATTAAGTGCCCAAACTCACGAAAGTCATGACGTAGACGCACCAAACAAATTTCAGTTGCAGATAAGTACAAACTTACCTGAAGACTGCAACTTAATAACACTACAAGAAGAATATGAAGCACTCTGCCAAGATCTTTTAGTAACCGGTAGCGTGACCTTCGTCGGCCATAATCAATAAGGAAAACACTATGAAGACTTTGACCGCAGGTACGCCAGCGCCAGCCTTCACATTACAAAACCAAGATGACACCCCCGTTAGCCTTGCTGACTTTAAGGGAAAAAAAGTACTCGCTTATTTTTACCCTAAAGCGATGACGCCAGGCTGCACAGTACAAGCATGTGGCTTGCGTGACAGCAAAGCAGAGCTTGATGCCTTTAATGTTGAAGTGCTGGGGATCAGTATTGATGCCGTTAAGCGTCTGCCTAAGTTTATCGAGCGGGATAACCTAAACTTCACCCTGCTTTCTGATGAAGATCATGCGGTGACTGATCAGTTCGGTATTTGGGGTGAGAAGAAGTTTATGGGTAAAGTCTACGATGGCCTGCATCGTACCAGCTTCCTGATTGATGAAAACGGTATTATTGAGCACGTATTCAATAAGTTCAAAACCAAAGATCATCACGAAGTCGTATTAAGCTACCTCAAAGAAAACAGCTAAATATTATCGCTCAAATGAAAAAGGCCGCTCTCGCGGCCTTTTTGCTCACTCTATATTGCGTATCGCTATTCTAAGGTGTCATCAACGAACGGCTCAGATGCATGTAATGCACGCCACACAGCTTTCACCAACGTGGCCAGCGGTATAGCAAAGAAGACCCCCCAAAAACCCCACAGGCCACCGAAGACTAATACTGCAACAATGATCCACACAGGATGCAGGTTCACCGCTTCTGAAAACAAAACAGGCACTAGCACATTACCATCGAGAGTTTGAATAATGCCGTAGGCAACTAACAACCACCAGAAGTCAGGACTGACCCCCCACTGGAACAAACCAACCATGGCAACAGGCAATGTCACCACAGCAGCGCCTATATAAGGAATGAGAACCGAGAAGCCAACCAGTACACCTAACAAAACAGCATAGCGAAGATCCATGACTGCAAACGTCACATAACTCGTAATGCCCACAATGAATATTTCAGTGACTTTACCTCGAATATAATTCGAAATTTGCTGATTCATTTCAGCGCCAACTTTGCTCGCTAAGCGACGATTTTTAGGTAAAACACCACTTAATGTTGCGAGCATTTCTTCTTTGTCGATCAACAAGAAGAACACCAATAATGGCACCAAAATGAAATACACTGCCAACGTAGCCAAACTGACCAATGAAGCAAATGAACCTTTTACCGCACTTTCCCCCATCCCCAATACTTTTTCACGTAAAGTATTCATGAAGGTGCCCACTTGGTGTGGTTGCACAAAGTCAGGGTAGCGCTCAGGTAAACTCAATACATATTCTTGAAAACCGTTAAACATACTGGGTACATCGGCCAATAGGTTACCGACCTGATGCCAAATAGTTGGAACCAGCCCAAAAACAGCCATCATCATCAAACCCGCAAATATCATCAATACCGTGATGACGGCAAACCGGCGTGGTAAACCTAGCCGATTGAGCTGCATGACTGGCCACTCAAGTAAATAGGCAAGAACAATAGCAACAAGCAATGGTGCGATGAGGTTACCGAAAAAGTAAATTGTCAGAAATCCACCCAACAAAATAGCGACTAAGCTAACTGCATGGGGATCAGAAAAACGTCGCCTGTACCAGCGATTGAGCATATCCAACATAAAAAGATTACTGCCTTTTGGTCACAATTATTACAAGTACCTGATGACTATCAGCCTGTACTTCGATATTAAAGCCATTAGCTATAAGATAACGGGGAATGTCTTGCCGTGCACCTGAATCAGCAATATGGATTTCAATCTGCTGACCAACACTTAATGCCTTGGTCGCTCGTTTAGCCATTAACAGTGCCATAGGGCAACGTTCTGCAGTCAAATTTAGTAACGCGGTTTCCATTCCAGTATACTGACAATTATTCTCCATAGGGGTATTGTAAAGGACATCTACTCGACAAAAAAGAAACCTGTGCAAGGATTCGTTGTCTTAGCTACTCATCACTCTCTTAGCCAGAGCAGATTTAGTTTCGCATCACGCGAAAAACAGTAAACGTAACAAGGCGGTTGTATTTTAAATATGTTTCGATTTACTAAGGCACCAGCCTTTATACTCATTAGTGCATTACTTGGTACCAGTTTTCCTGCGTCAACGAACTCGATAAGTAGCCTACCAGAAATTGGGATGGCAGCAGCCTCGACCTTAAGTATCGAAAAAGAAATTGAGTATGGCGATGCTTACATGCGTATGATCCGGGCAAGCATGCCTGTCGTTAGCGATCCACTCCTCTCTGAATATATCAGTGATCTTGGCCATCAATTGGTCGCTAATGCGAGTGATGTTCGTACCCCATTTAACTTTTTCATGATCCAAAATCGCGAAATTAATGCATTTGCCTTTTTTGGTGGTCATGTCGCGATTCATACCGGTTTGTTTCTTCATGCAAATACTGAAAGTGAGCTTGCCTCTGTTGTTGCCCACGAAATAGCACATATTACCCAACGCCACTTAGCCCGAAGTATGGAGGATCAAGCCAGGAAGTCACCAGCGACCATGGCTGCACTCATTGGTTCTTTGATGTTAGCAATCGCTTCTCCTGAGGCAGGAATAGCCGCCATTCATGCAACAACAGCAGCATCGGCACAAGGGCAAATAAACTACACCCGTAGTAATGAAAAAGAAGCGGACTATATCGGTATTACAACCTTGGAAAAATCTGGCTTTGATGTTCAAGCTATGCCGCGATTTTTTGGTCGATTAGCCGACCAATATCGCTACGCAAGCACACCACCTCAAATGCTACTGACTCACCCATTGCCTGAATCGCGGGTTACCGACAGCCGAGAACGGGCCAACCAATACCCAAGCCGTCAAGTTAAAGACTCTGTACGCTATGAGCTTGCACGAGCACGCATCATTGCCCGCTATGCTGGTCTCGATAGTAATGCCGCGTTAGATTGGTTTGAACGCCGGCTGAAACGTGCCAATGGCGCTGCCCGCGATGCATTAAACTATGGTAAGGCTCTGGTTTATATTGATACCGGTAAATACCAACAAGCACATGCCTTACTTGACCCACTTCTGGCTGCTGAGCCTAACAATCGCTTTTATATTGATTCAGCGACTGATCTCGACTTATATGAAAAACAATTTGATAGGGCTATATCTCGTTTAGAAAATGCGCTCAAGGCTACCCCTAATCATAAAGTGCTGAACTTGAACTTAGCGCATGCATTACAAGAGGCTGACCGTAATAACGAGAGTATCCCCATTCTGACCCGCTACACCTATGACAACCCACAAGATGCAAACGGCTGGCACTTACTTGCTCAAGCACAAGCCGCAAATGGGCGCCGAGATGCCGAGTTAGCAGCACGGGCAGAATTAATGGCATTACGAGGGGCTTGGGAAAAAGCCATTCAATTTTATATTCAGGCAAGCCAGCTTGTTGATATAAATTCATTAGACCAAGCTCGCTATGACGCTCGTATTGACCAACTACGTTTGGCACGTTCACGGTTTGCAAACCTCTGATCGCGCTCTCAAACCACAATGCTAATCCATTTCTTCTTGCTGACACTTGCTCTACAATAGGGCAACATAACTAAAACACTCTATTGGCCGCTGGAAAGCGGCCATCAGCGCTTATAGGAAGAAACCATGCCAGTGATCATCTATCATAACCCTCGCTGTTCTAAAAGCCGCCAAACATTGGCCTTACTCGAAGAAAACAATGTTTCTCCAGAGATTGTCAAATACCTTGATGACACCCCAAGTAGCGAGCAATTACAAACGCTGCTAAAGCAACTCGGTTACAACTCAGCGCGCGATATGATGCGTACCAAAGAAGCTCTTTACAAAGAATTAGCGCTTGGCGAAGACAGTGTGACCGAGCAACAGCTCTTTGAGGCCATGGCTGCAAACCCTAAACTGATCGAACGCCCAATTGTTGTCAATGGCGATAAAGCAGCTATGGGTCGCCCACCAGAGCAAGTACTCACCATTCTGTAGTAAACGCAGATTGGCTAACACCGCAGTTAAGGCAGATTGATGAATAGTATTTTAGTGCTCTATTACAGTCGTCATGGCAGTACACGCCAACTCGCCCGACAAATAGCCCGTGGAATCGAACAAGTTGCTAATTGTGAAGCCGTTTTACGCACAGTGGCCGATATCAACCATCTCGGTCAAACCACGGAGATATCACAAGGTGATCTGCTGGTTTCTCGAAACGATCTCGATCAATGTCTCGGGCTAGCAATGGGAAGTCCTGTACGGTTTGGCAATATGGCAGCACCGTTAAAACACTTTATTGATTCGACCAGCACTGAATGGTTATCAGGCACGCTTATTGGTAAGCCTGCATGTGTTTTCACCTCCTCATCATCGATGCATGGAGGCCAAGAAACGACCCTGCAATCCATGATGTTGCCATTGCTACATCACGGCATGTTAGTCATGGGGATCCCCTACTCACAGCCTGCTTTGCATACAACAACATCAGGCGGTACACCGTATGGGCCATCTCACTTGAATCATGGATCAGACCGGCAGTTAAGCCGAGAAGAGTGTGAACTCGCACAAGCGATGGGAAAACGGCTAGCTCAAGCTGCGCTTAAATTACAATGATCACTATACCCCGCTCACTGGGTACGAATAGGTCATAAAAGGATGTCACATGACCGCGATGAGTAAAACAACCCGCAGCTTACGCTATGCGGCACTAACGGCGAACCTTTCTTTATTAGGCTGGGTGGGTTTATGGCAAAGCACCTTATCGCCACACCCACACCTTAACAGTATCGTTCTTGCCGGTGTATGGATGCTGCCTATACTGCTTCCTCTAAAAGGCATTTTAGCGGGTAAACCCTATACCCACGCCTGGGCTAACTTCATTTTAATGTTTTACTTCCTTCATGCTCTTACCTTGCTATGTGTGGATGAAGGTGAACGCTGGCTGGCGTTAGTCGAACTCATACTGACGACTAGCGCATTTATAGCCAACATTTTATTTGCGCGGATGCGAGGTAAAGAGTTAGGAATAAAGCTGAAGCGATTATCTCAAGTAGAGAAAGAAGAAAAAGCCCGACATGAAGAGCCAAGGTCCTAAAAAATTATCGTAGTACGATCAAAAACGGTGGGCATGCCCACCGTTTTTTCAAGATTCAAATCACATAGAGACGACTAAGGCGTCCAATGGAATACTTGGGCTTGCTTCGCTGGACGCGTATTAACAGGTGCCACCTCTAGTTCTTCGCTGCTGCTATTTTCTACGTCAGGCACAGAGATTGATACTCCTTCTGTATCAATAGGTTGACTTGCCTTAGACGTCGATTCTGGTGCTTGTAACTGAGTCGCCCGGATCATTCCCTCAACCGTTGGCTCGCTGTTGATTTCTTCCTCAGCCTCAATGACCTCGCTCGCTTGCGTGTCTTCTGCAGCAACAGGCATTGCTGATGAAAGTCGACGGTCTTGGCTTAACTCTCGCTGAAAGGCATCTTCAGTACTTAAGAGCTGAACGGTAAACTCAACACTCTGCCCTTGGATTTTATGCGCATTTACCGCAGCAACAGACGTTAAGTTGGTCATCATTCGCTCTAGTGTAAAGAAATCTTCTGATGATTGAATATTATCCACCACCACCGACACTAAACCAGAATTATCGCCTCCAAGTGGCACCGCATATTTTGCCGCCAAATGATCAGTAATCTGGCCCACCATTTGAGTTATGGCCTCTGCCTTCGTTGCTTCAATACGCCCTTCTACAGGTACTAACTGAGCCGTGGCAAGACGGTCTGCTTTTTCCGCAAAAAGTTGCCAGCCAAGTTGTACACTTCCATCATTCATTTGACGTGAACGAGCAACTACGATGGCATCTGGCTGATAACGAAGGCTCGCACTCGATATTGGCTGAATAAATCCACCCCAAAGATCGGGAATACTAATTGCTGTAACATCTTCAAAATCACCAATAGGTAACATCACAGGTAAACCACGCACATCTGATGCACGTTTTACATCCTGTAATAAAGCATTGCTGGACTGATCCCATACAATATTACGGCTTCGGTTGGCATCTTCGACCAGCCATATCAGTACATTTGGACGCTGCTCACCCCATAGTGTGGAACCCGCTTGCGTTAACAAGTTACGGATCCGCGCACGGTCAAACGTCAAATCCAGTGTTTGTTGACCATCCAAATTACCATAGCCAAACTGACTAACATACTGACTACTATTCTTGATTGCTTTGGCAATCACTTCATTTTGTATTATCCCACTCTGACCAGAAACTTTGATCAGCACCTGTTGCAGCGCCTGATTACGAGCGGCTTGCTCAGACTGTCTATCCGTATCTGGCAGTATCACCTGCGCTTGATACAAGTTGGTAACCGTTGCCGCTTTTAACGGCAGGGCTAATATCACCATGAAAAGTAACGCAACACGCAACATAGTAAACTCATTCATTACTTAATTAAGGCCTGATCATAAAGTGATCGTATCTCGCTCGGCAACTGCTTCTGACACAAAATTCGAACTCTTTTAAGTATTTTCACCACGAATTGCTAATAAGTATCTGTCATTACAAGTAATCCATCGTCAGTAAATTGTGATAATTCCGTTTTTACATAAGTAACACAATGTATCGAGCAAATAATTGATCTCCCTTCTTAGGCAAACGTTTTCTACTGTGATAACATTCCGCGATTTTTTTTATTGCTTGGGTGGAATTTATAATGATGCAGATATTACAGGGTGCTCAAATGCTATTTGTCGCATTTGGTGCCTTAGTCTTGGTACCCCTTTTAACAGGGCTGGATCCTAACGTTGCCCTATTTGGTGCTGGTATCGGCACACTTCTTTTCCAAGTTATCACCAAACGATCTGTCCCAATCTTCCTTGCTTCCTCTTTTGCTTTTATTGCTCCTATCATGTACGGCGTCCAAACCTGGGGCATTGCTGCAACCATGGGCGGCCTAATGATGGCAGGGGTGGTTTATATTTGCATGGGTGTCGTCATTAAAGTTCGTGGCGTCGGTATTATCCATAAACTACTTCCTCCCGTCGTGGTGGGTCCTGTAATTATGGTCATAGGCCTCGGCTTGGCCCCCGCTGCTGTGAACATGGCTGTAGGCAAAACAGGTGACGGTGCCGTTCAGCTCGTTAATGGTGATGCTGCCATCTGGATTTCTGCAATTTCCCTACTAGTAACGATTGGGGTTAGTGTTTTTGCAAAAGGTTTCTTCAAGCTCATGCCTATCATGGCGGGTATCGTTACTGGCTACATGACAAGCTTGGCATTCGGCGTTGTTGACTTTACGCCCGTTCAACAAGCTAGCTGGTTGGCCATGCCAAACTTTACCTTTCCTGAGTTCAACATTAATGCCGTATTATTTATGATCCCTGTAGCGATAGCGCCTGCTGTCGAACACGTAGGTGACATGCTAGCAATATCGAATGTTACGGGTAAGGATTACCTAAAAAAACCAGGCCTACATCGCACTATAGCTGGTGACGGAGTGGCAACGATTGCGGCTTCAATGGTTGGAGCTCCACCCAATACCACATATTCAGAAGTAACAGGCGCTGTAATGTTAACAAAGTCATTCAACCCTGTGATTATGACTTGGACTGCGGTAACCGCGTTGGTATTAGCGTTTGTGGGTAAGCTCGGCGCAATGCTTCAAACAATTCCAGTCCCGGTTATGGGCGGTATAATGATCCTGTTGTTTGGTTCAATTGCCACTGTTGGGCTAAATACCCTCATCAAAAACCAAGTTGATTTACATAAAGCTCGTAACCTAGTGATTGTGGCTGTTACTCTCGTATTTGGTATTGGCGGTATGGCATTTGGTATTGGCGAGTTTAGCCTACAAGGGGTAAGTCTTTGCGGTATCGTTGCGATACTCCTAAACCTGATCTTACCTGATGATCTTGGTGAAAATCACGTTGTTGATAACGCTCAAATCGATGAAAATCACCACTAGCATTGATACATATTGCTAAACCTCAGATATAAAAAAACCGGACTATCGTCCGGTTTTTTTTCGCTCGAGTAATTACTTCGTGCCGAAGATCTTATCACCCGCATCGCCCAAACCAGGGACGATGTAGCCTTTATCATTTAGCTTTTCATCAATTGCTGCAGTGTACAGCTCTACATCTGGGTGTGCTTTCTTAAGCGCTTCAATGCCTTCAGGAGCAGCAACCAACACCAGAACTTTAAACTGCTTACAACCTTGCTCTTTCAATAGGTCTAATGTAGCAATCATAGAGCCACCAGTCGCTAGCATTGGATCTACAACCAATGCAATACGCTCATCGATGTTTGACGCCAGCTTGTTAAAGTATGGGACTGGCTCTAGTGTTTCCTCATCACGGTAAATACCGACAACACTAATGCGCGCACTTGGCATATGCTCAAGTACACCATCCATCATACCCAAACCCGCACGCAAGATTGGCACTACAGTAACTTTCTTACCTTTGATCTGATCAATTTCAACTGGACCATTCCAGCCTTCAATCGTCACTTTTTCTGTTTCGAAATCTGAAGTCGCTTCGTACGTAAGCAAGCTACCAACTTCTGTTGCTAGCTCACGAAAACGCTTAGTGCTGATATCACCTTCACGCATAAGACCAATCTTATGTTTTACTAACGGGTGTTTCACCTCAACGACTTTCATCTCTGACTCCTAGACACGCAAAATTTAAAAAAAACGCATTATTATACACTAGACCAATTGTAGCTAGATAGTGCTTACGTCATCGTTTGCTCAAGAATTAGCCAGCAATATTTATTGACGCAAACGTTTCCCTTTCCGCCCTGACTGCTGTTATCATAGCCCCGCTTTTTTACTTTAATACGTTGAGGGATCTCCTGTGAGCGACAATAACTCTTCTCTTAGTTACAAAGATGCTGGTGTTGATATCGATGCAGGTAATGCATTAGTTGATCGTATTAAAGGGGTGGTCAAACGCACCCACCGTCCCGAAGTAATGGGCGGAATTGGTGGTTTCGGTGCACTATGTGCCCTACCAACCAAGTATAAAGAGCCGGTATTAGTTTCTGGTACAGACGGCGTGGGCACAAAACTTCGTTTAGCGATGGATTTAAACAAGCACGATACAATTGGTATCGACTTAGTAGCCATGTGTGTAAACGACCTGATTGTTCAAGGTGGCGAACCTCTGTTCTTCCTTGATTACTACGCAACAGGTAAGTTAGACGTAGACACTGCTGCTGCAGTTGTTGCAGGTATTGGTGAAGGCTGTATTCAATCTGGCTGTGCACTGATTGGTGGTGAAACAGCTGAAATGCCAGGTATGTACCATGGCGAAGACTATGACGTCGCTGGCTTCTGTGTTGGTGTTGTCGAAAAAGCTGACATCATCGATGGTAGCAAGGTTAAAGCAGGTGATGCTCTAATTGCTGTGGGTTCTAGCGGCCCTCACTCAAACGGTTTCTCTTTGATCCGTAAAATTCTTGAAGTATCAGACGCTGATTTAAGCCAAGAACTTGAAGGTAAAGCACTATCTGATCACCTACTAGAGCCAACAAAAATCTACGTAAAATCAACACTGAAAATGATGGAAAGCTGTGATGTTCACGCTATTTCACACATTACAGGTGGTGGTTTCTGGGAAAATATCCCTCGCGTTCTACCGGAAGGTACGAAAGCAGTCGTTAACGGTAATAGCTGGGAGTGGCCTGTTGTCTTTAACTGGCTACAAGATGCTGGCAATGTTGATACTTACGAAATGTACCGCACCTTTAACTGTGGTGTTGGCCTTGTCATTGCGCTTCCACAAGAGCAAGCAGAGCAAGCTATCAACATTCTGAACGCTGAAGGCGAAAATGCATGGCTGCTTGGTAGCATTGCTAACGCTGATGCAAGTGAAGAACAGGTGGAGATCCTGTAAGCCGATGAAAAATATCGTCGTTCTTATTTCCGGAAACGGATCTAACCTTCAAGCTATCATTGATGCCTGTGATTCAGGCATCATTGAAAATGCGAAAGTCGCCGCTGTATTATCAAATAAAGCGAACGCTTACGGCCTTGAACGGGCAAAAGAATCAGGCATTGATGCGCTACATTTATCAGCAGTAGATTTTACAGATCGTGCAGAATACGATCAGGCAATGTCTGTGTTAATTGATAACTACCAGCCTGATTTAGTGATTCTGGCTGGATTCATGCGGATTCTGAGCGGCGAGTTTGTTCGTCACTACCAAGGGCGAATGATCAATATCCATCCGTCGTTGCTGCCTAAATACACGGGCCTTAATACCCACCAGCGAGCCATTGACGCCGGTGATACTGAGCATGGTACCAGTGTACATTTTGTTACTGAAGAGCTAGATGGTGGCCCCGTTATCCTACAGGCTAAAGTGCCCATTTTTAATGGCGATACTGTAGAAGAAGTTACCGAACGAGTGCAAGAACAAGAGCACCGTATCTATCCTCTTGTCGCAAATTGGTGTCTTCAGCAGCGGGCAATAATGAACGGTGAGCAAGCCGTCGTTGATGGTGAAATACTGTCAGAACAGGGGTATGCAACGGAAGACTAATCGTCTTGGCTCCATACCGACCCTATAAAAAACGCGACCTCGGTCGCGTTTTTATTTTTATGAACTCTGCAGTATCAAACCGTTCGGTTATGGACCAATTCACCATAATGAAACACACCGAACTCTCCCGGCTGCATTTTATGCCAGCTTTCATCATTGGTCAGCGGTTGAGTTGCAACCACCGTCACCACATCATTGAGTGTCGTTTCTTGTTGAAAATCAATCGTTACATCTTCATCAATCAACGAGGCTTGGCCAAACGGTGCCCGACGCGTTATCCAATGTAAATTATTGGTACAGTACGTAAGTACATACTCGCCATTACTTAACAGCATGTTATACACGCCAAGTTCTTTTAACGTGTCACAACTCTTCGCGACCAATTCAAAAACCGCTTCCCAGTCATCGGTTGGTTCAGGGTATTCAGCTTCTAGTTGATTAAGTAACCAACAAAAAGCAATTTCACTATCCGTGTCACCAACGGGCTTAAATCGCCCAGTATCTAAAGATTGATACCCCGTTAACTGGCCATTATGCGCAAAAGTCCAATAACGTCCCCAAAGTTCACGTGTAAATGGGTGGGTATTTTCTAAATTAACTCCGCCTCGGTTTGCCTGCCGAATATGGCTAACGACCGCACAGCTTTTTATTGGGTATTCCTGCACTAGTTCCGCAATACGCGATTGGCAGCTAGGGTTAGGATCTTTAAATGTACGAAACCCCCTCCCCTCATAGAAGGTAATTCCCCAGCCATCACGATGTGGCCCAGTATTGCCACCACGCTGCATTAAACCTGTAAAACTAAAACAAATATCAGTTGGCACATTGGCACTCATGCCAAGTAATTCACACATAGTCCATCATGCTCTATCACATAGGCTAGCCACCACAGTCAGTGGTTACTCAGCCATTTCTTTCTCAACCAACATAATCAAGATATGGATAATCTTGATATGCACTTCTTGAATACGGTCAGCAAAACCAAAATGCGGCACACGAATTTCAACATCCGCTAAACCAGCCATTTTCCCACCATCTTTGCCGGTAAGGGCTATCACTTTCATCCCTTTCGCTTTAGCAGCATCAATGGCTTTAATTATATTGCCAGAATTACCAGACGTTGATAGGCCAAATAGCACATCGCCTTTTGCGCCGACGGCTTCAAGGTAGCGAGAAAATACATAGTCATAACCAAAATCGTTACTTACACACGACATATGGCTTGGATCAGAAATCGCGATACCAGGGTAGCCTGGACGGTTTTCGCGGTAGCGACCTGTTAGTTCTTCAGCAAAGTGCATCGCATCACAGTGCGAGCCACCATTCCCACAAGACAGTACCTTACCACCTTGTTTAAACGACTCTGCTAGCAGTTTTGCTGCCGCTTCAATATCAGCGAGGTGTTTATCATCACTCAGAAAGCGATTCAATACTTCAGAGGCCTCGTTAAGCTCCGCACGGATCATATCTTGGTACATAGGCTCTACTCTAATTCTTCAATATTCTATTACAGCTTGGCTGTTTTTATACGCCTTGACTTGCAGTGTACAAAGAAACACTGAGAGGTGTCGACTCTTGCTGCTGAACATTGTGATTCTTTATCACCAATTGTTCACATAATCGCTCAACAGACGCCGATAGCGAAGCATGCTCTGCGACACAAAAAATATACTGACGAGTGCTTACTCGATAAACACAGCCTTTTACAAAGGCTGCCAAGACATCTTTACGTAACCTCCCACTAGCAAAAATTAAATTTAATTTACATTTTATTAAAGATTGAATTACAATTTACTTCGAGTGGTTAGACCTCTTACCTTGAGTATGATGTACCTACATAATAATAACGCTACGCCCATATAAGGAGATAAATCATGGTTACCCTTGCGTACCTACTAGGGCTGATTGGTATAATCGGTGTGCTTGCTTATCACCGCACTAATCTTCGAACCTTTAC
The DNA here is from genome assembly GCF_050336695.1 of Photobacterium minamisatsumaniensis. Classification (NCBI taxonomy): domain Bacteria; kingdom Pseudomonadati; phylum Pseudomonadota; class Gammaproteobacteria; order Vibrionales; family Vibrionaceae; genus Photobacterium; species Photobacterium minamisatsumaniensis. The sequence continues at coordinate 61,363 of NZ_JAKJSI010000041.1, forward strand.
TATTGCGATTGCAGCTTTGCTAATGCTTGGCTCACTTCTTAATGTAACAGGCCAAATAAGCTGGTTAGTTTTCCTCGTTATCGCTATACCGCTAAATGTACCATCCCTACGAAAATCGCTGCTTAGTCGCCCAGCATTAAACGCTTTCAAAAGTGTAATGCCAGAAATGTCCCGCACTGAAAAAGAAGCTATCGATGCAGGAACCGTGTGGTGGGAAGCTGACTTATTTAGAGGCGCACCTGATTGGAATAAACTCCATGATATTTCTGCACCACGATTGAGTGCGGAAGAAAAGGCCTTTCTTGAAGGCCCTGTCGAAGAAGTTTGCCGTATGGTCAATGATTTTCAGGTCACGCACGATCTTGCCGATCTCCCGCCAGAAGTATGGCAATACCTGAAAGACAACAAATTCTTTGCGATGATCATCAAAAAAGAATACGGCGGCTTAGCGTTTTCAGCCTATGCACAGTCACTCGTTTTACAAAAGTTGACCGGTGTATCCGGTGTTCTCTCTTCTACGGTTGGCGTACCTAACTCATTAGGTCCAGGCGAGTTACTCCAACACTACGGCACAAACGACCAAAAAAATCACTACCTCCCTCGCTTGGCTGCAGGACAAGAGATCCCTTGCTTTGCACTAACGAGCCCTGAAGCGGGCTCTGACGCAGGTTCAATTCCAGATTTTGGTATTGTTAAAAAAGGCCAATGGCAAGGAGAAGAAGTCCTTGGTATGGAGCTAACGTGGAATAAACGCTATATCACCCTCGCGCCCGTTGCTACGGTACTTGGCTTGGCCTTTAAGCTCTTTGACCCAAACCACTTACTTGGTGACGAAGAGGAGCTAGGTATCACTTGTGCTCTGATCCCAACCGACATCGAAGGAGTCGATATTGGCCGTCGTCACTTCCCGTTGAATGTGCCATTCCAAAATGGTCCGACTCAAGGGGACAAAGTCTTTGTACCTATTGAATTTATCATTGGTGGCCAGGAAATGGCTGGGCAAGGCTGGCGTATGTTGGTTGAGTGCTTATCTGTTGGTCGTGGTATTACGCTCCCATCCAACTCGACAGGCGGCATAAAAACCGCAGCCATGGCAACAGGTGCTTATGCTCGAATTCGCCGCCAGTTCAAGTTACCCATTGGTAAAATGGAAGGTATTGAAGAGCCACTCGCTCGACTTACCGGTAATGCCTACGTCATGGATGCAGCAAGTAATTTAACCGTCTCAGGCATTGATTTAGGAGAGAAACCCTCTGTTATCTCTGCCATTGTCAAATACCACTGCACCCATAGAGGGCAGAAAAGTATTATCGATGCAATGGACATCGCAGGGGGGAAAGGCATCTGTATGGGGCCAAGTAACTTCCTCGCACGAAGCTACCAAGGAGCACCAATCGCTGTTACCGTTGAAGGGGCAAACATATTGACCCGTTCGATGATCATCTTTGGCCAAGGCGCCATTCGCTGCCACCCTTATGTATTAGATGAAATGAATGCCGCCTATGATGACGATGAAGTAAAAGCATTAACCGCTTTTGATGGCGCGGTATTTGGTCACGTTGGCTTTGTCATAAGTAATATGGTTCGTTCTTTCTGGCTCGGCTTATCCGATGGCCGCGGCTCTTCTGCACCACGCAAAGACCCAACCTTACGCTATTACCAACAGCTTAATCGCTACAGTGCAAACTTGGCACTTTTAGCTGATATATCTATGGCTGTGTTAGGTGGCTCACTGAAACGAAAAGAACGTTTATCGGCGCGCCTTGGGGATGTATTAAGTCAACTCTACCTCTCCTCTGCAACATTAAAACGCTACACCGATGAAGGATGTAAAAAAGAAGACTTACCTCTGGTGCATTGGGGACTACAAGATTCACTTTATCAAACCCAAGAAGCGCTAGATGAATTTCTGCGTAACTTCCCGAACCGACCAATTGCAGCAGCCCTTCGCGTCATGGTTTTCCCGCTGGGGTTAAGCCGTGTTCGACCATCAGATAAACTTGATCACCAAGTCGCACATCTTATTCAGACACCGTGTGAGACCCGTAGCAGAATTGGTCGCAATCAATATTTAGAAGCCACTGAAAATAATGCCGTTGGTATGATTGAAGCGGCATTAAAAGATATTTTAGCCGCCGAGCCTATCTACGACCGAGTTTGCCAGGCTGCGGGGAAGAAAATGCCCTTTATGCAGCTCGATAAAGTGGCTGAAACAGGGCTAGCCCTTAATGCAATCAATAGTGAGGAAGCTGAGCTGCTGTATCGAGCAGAGGAAGGCCGACTACGTACCATCAATGTCGATGACTTTGAACCACAAGATCTCGCTGCTAATCCGTATCAAGATACTCAAAAAAATATTGCTGCTTAGAAAGCCAATACCTAGTATTCAATATCATAAATAAAAAAGGGAAGCCTGCAGGTGTAATACCAAGGCTTCCCTTTTTTTATTTCGGAACAAGCAATATCAGGTTGTTGGGGCTTCAATGTTTACTGTATCTAGCTGCTTTTTCACTTTCCATTTACGCCAAACAATCATTCCAACCACAGCTAATATGATGATGACAAAATTAACACCAGCGATAATTTTTAAGGCAATTGAACGCGCTGCCTGCCTCTCAGCTTCCAGCTGCTGGATTTCTGCTTGCCTCGCTTTTTCTTCTTGCTGTGCACGGAATGCTTCTAGATTTCGGTCAAGCTGAAGCTCTGCCATTACAGCAAAATGGCGCTCTGGCAACTGAAAAATAAGTTCACGATTGTTAAAGTTATCCGTCGCATAGAGCCAGCCAGACCATGTATAGCGTCCTGCTTTTTTACCGTTAGGTAACCAGACTTTCAAACTGCTTTCTTCTCCGAGGGCAGCCTGCTGGCGGATTGTTTTATCACCGTCCATGCTGACTTGCTCGATATGCGCCGCCAACGAACCTAATTTCAATGCCCCATCTTCAGCCTCGACGACTACTTGATGCGACTCACTCGATCCTCTTCCTTGAATAAAGCTGGCTCGGACTGGCGGGGGATATACCAATACTTCTTGTTCAACAGTGCGAAGAAAGACCCCATTCGCTGAGCTGATTTCAACGCGATATTTACCCGGCTGGATATCCATAGGTAAGGCAACCGTAAAAACACCGTCGCCAGCCTGCTCATCAAAGCCAAGCCCATCATCAGCAAACTCCCCAAGTACTATCGGAGTAGGCTGCGACTCTTTCGGTAAATCGTCTTCATTTTCAATATATTCATAAAACACCACAGAAAGCTTCACCCGATCCAAAAAATCTTTGCGTGTGAGCAAATTACCATTCTGGGTTAGGCGAGCCGTAAACTTGAGGGTTTCAGATTGGTATAAGCGTGTTGGTAACGAGTCGACATTCAACTGCAGCTCTGACAGGACAACAACTTTGTTTCGAGGTGTGACTTTTCCGACAGCCTGCCACGGACCAGGCATCGGATTATCAATCGAGATAATGTCCATGCCCGGCTCTTCATACCAAGCGACATTCTCTGGGTGGCGCCACGAGTAATATTTACTGCCATCGGGCCGAACCAGCACGACAGAGCGGCTTCCTTTCTCTCGCTTAACCATAAACGAGACTTGCTCAACCGTCGGGTCAACACGGAAGCGATTATCTAGCCACGTCATTACCGTATTGTCATTTGCCCACGACAATACGGGTAAAAGGAGTACGAACCACCATAATCGCCTCATAATACCTCTACAGACGCCACATGACGTCACCCTTTTTATCGATAATATCTAAACGCGATTCATGCGCTTCTATTTCATCGGCAGAGGCGCGAATAATCTTTAATGCTTTTCGCCCTGAAGCCAGTCGTCGGATTTCATTTTCTGCACCAGCATCACGATCTTCATTGCCAGCACTTAAGGCTAACGATGTTTGTCCACCCGTCATCAACAGATAGACGTCAGCCAAAATCTCGGCATCGAGTAATGCCCCGTGCAATGTTCGGTGCGAGTTATCTATACCATAACGGGAACAAAGCACATCGAGGTTGTTACGCTTTCCTGGAAACAGGCGCTTCGCCATTTCCAAGGTATCTGTAACTTTACAGAAATCGGCCGTCTTACCAATTGACGGGTCAATTTTGCCAAATTCATAATCCATGAAGCCGGTATCAAAGGGTGCATTATGTGCAACCAATTCTGCCCCACGAATGAATTCCATGAACTCATCGTGCACTTCTCTGTACAACGGCTTATCGACTAAGAATTCATCGGTAATACCATGAACATCAATCGCTTCAGGATCGATTAATCGATCAGGCTTGATATAAACATGGAAACTATTACCGGTCAGTTTTCGGTTGATGATCTCAACCGCACCGATTTCGACAATACAGTGGCCTTCATAGTGAGGGCCGGTCATATTCATACCAGTTGTTTCTGTATCGAATACAATTATGCGTTCATTAGTGGCTTTCATAGTAATGATTGTGTCAGACTCAAGTTTTCAACTAATGCTAATACTACCAAATATGACCAAGCAGGTAGAGATTTTCACAGATGGTTCTTGCCTAGGCAACCCTGGACCCGGTGGCTACGGTACCGTTTTACGCTATAAACAACATGAAAAAGAACTCAACGGCGGCTTTTTCATGACGACCAATAACCGTATGGAGCTACTCGCGGCCATCGTTGGCCTTGCTAGCTTAAAAGAACCCTGCCATGTCGATCTCACGACAGATAGCCAATATGTACGCCAAGGGATCACACAATGGATCCATAATTGGAAAAAGCGCGGTTGGAAAACGGCCGATAAGAAACCCGTAAAAAATGCAGATTTATGGCAGCGTTTAGATAATGAAACCCAGCGCCATCAAGTATCTTGGCATTGGGTAAAAGGCCATGCTGGTCATCCAGAAAATGAACGGTGTGATGATCTAGCTCGCACGGCGGCAGAATCTCCGACTCAGGACGATGTAGGCTACAAGGCCAGCTAATAGCCTCCTGCTTCCTGTTTAACAGCGATGTTTCTCACTGGCTTTCGTGCGACAGTTCAAACCTACAGGAGATAACTGTCGCCGTAATTTCCAAGTTGGCTTGATTGGCTTTAAGGGGAATGTTCGCTTACGAGCAACAATTAGGTACAAGCTGCCAATGGGCGCACAACTATCAGACAGCATCCCTTCAACCCATGCCGAGCATGCTTTATGCCGAGTAGCAGGCAGGACCGCAAAGTTTTCATGGAAAACCACTTCATAGTTCAAAACACCTAGCCAATCTTTAATACGCATTGGCATAAACATCCTTCCAGTCCATGGGTGACGCTTTCTATTCCATGGCAAGAGCCCACGCATTCCCAATAAACTGATAGGGTTATAACCACTAATTAGCATATAGCCATCATCCACCGTTACCCGGTCGACTTCTCGTAAGAGACGGTGAGGGTCGGTGCAATAATCTAATTGATGGGCAACAACACATGCATCAAATGATTTTTCTACAAAAGGTAATGCAAATGGATCAGCAATGACATTATGCAGTGGATTGAACTTATCAATGCAAATTTGGTGCTGGATGTTACAATGGCCACTGGCTAACTCACAACTTAAACCACCCAGCTTTAACATATGGTAACCAAATAACTTTGGCCACCATTCATCAAGCTGAGCCTGAAGCAGTTCTGCTGCCCATTCGCCGTTGACCACTTGTGACCAACTGTGGGGGGGATCAATATGTTTCAACGTGCGGGCTGGCTTCATAGCAATTCCAATAAAGTGCTCAACATCAAAAGGCTGGAGACAAGTTCATGCTAACAGTTAAAAGCATACCTGCATTTAATGACAATTACATCTGGCTAATTCACAATCCCGATAACCATTGTGTTGTCGTTGACCCGGGTGACGCAACCCCTGTCATTAAAGTATTAGAAGAACAACAGCTACACCTTGATGCAATCCTTATTACCCACCACCACCATGATCATGTTGGTGGGATTAGCGAACTAAAGCGAGCTTACCCAAACCTCAATGTCGTAGCCCCTGCCGCCGAGCCTATTCCAGGTGTATCTCAATCGGTAGAAGACGGCGATCAAGTTGAAATATTCGGTGAGCGTTTCATGGTTTTGGGGGTGCCGGGTCATACAGCTGGCCATGTTGCTTACGTGGGTGATGAAAAACTATTTTGTGGTGATACACTCTTTTCTGCTGGTTGTGGCCGCCTTTTCGAAGGCACAGCAGGACAAATGTACCATTCGTTACAAAAAATCGCTGCTTTGCCCGATGAGACAAAAATCTACTGCGCTCATGAATACACTAGCAGTAATTTAGCCTTTGCTTTAGTTGCCGAGCAAGACAACCCTCACCTTCAACGTTACCGTGAAGATGTAAGTAGGCTGCGCGCACAAGGGGTTAGCACCATCCCTAGCACCTTGAAGCAAGAAAAATTGATAAATCCCTTCCTACGCTGCGATCAAGCTAGCATCAAAAAATCAGTTGCAAATAAAGCAGTTGACGACAGCGATGTCGAAACCTTTGCCGCGCTGCGTCGTTGGAAAGACGAATTTTGACATAGGTCACTTGTAACCAAGGTAGTTGGACAAGTATTATCACCAACTATTTTGGTTATAGGCTGGACACATGAAATCCCGATTTTTTTTGGCGAGCGCGCTATTACTGGCTGGTTGCCAAATCACAAATACTAAAAACACAGTCGAAGAACCGACGAACACAACAACAGACAAAAAGCCTGCGGCACAAGTCGCCCCTGCCGTGGCAACGACCCCAAAAGCACAGCCATCGGTTGTCGAAAAGGTCAAAGAACCAACGCCACAAGAGCAAGCCGATGTTTGGCAACGTATCAGCATGCAGCTAACCGCTGATATTCCTGATAACAAACAGGTTAACTACTACCGTGACTGGTATTTACGCTACCCAGGCCACCTTAATACCGTTGCCAAGCGAGCAGAACCATTCCTGTACTTTATTACAGAAGAAATTGAAAAACGTGACTTACCTCTTGAACTCGCATTATTACCTATCGTAGAAAGTTCATTTGATCAGTTTGCTTACTCACATGGCCGCGCAGCAGGCTTATGGCAAATAACTGCCCCAACAGGACGTAGTTTTGGTCTTGAGCAAAACTGGTGGTATGACGGTCGCCGCGATGTTGTTGAATCAACCCGAGCTGCACTTGATCTACTTGAGTACCTAAACCGCAAGTTTGATGGCAACTGGCTTCATGCACTCGCTGCCTATAACACTGGTGAAGGTCGTGTATTCCGCGCCATTCGCAATAATAAAGCCGCGGGTAAACCAACCGACTTTTGGTCTCTCTCTCTACCGAAAGAAACCAGTGGCTATGTGCCCAAGTTGCTTGCCGTTGCTGACGTGATCAAAAACCAACAGAAATATGGCATGACAATTCCGGCTATTGCGAACAAACCTGCTGTAAAACTGGTTGAGCCGAAGACTCAAATGGACTTGGCTATGGCCGCAAAATATGCAGGTATGTCACTGAAAGATCTACAAGGCTTAAACCCCGGCTATAACCAGTGGGCCACCGCGCCTGAAGGACCTAGTCACCTCCTATTGCCTCTTAATAAAGTCGACCGATTTAACGCAGAATTTGCCAACAGCGGTCAACAAGGGCTAAATGTCGTTCGCTATAAAGTGCAATCAGGCGATACCTTGAGTGTATTGGCACAGAAGCACCAGACGACAACAAAGCAAATCCAACGTGCTAACGATATGACAGGGAGTAGCATCCGTGTTGGCCGCTATATCCTAATTCCTGTGGCTATGCAGGATAGTGATACCACCGCGGTTCGTATGGCTAATAACACCCAGCGCAGTCATGGTAGTGGCTATCGCACAACCTATAGTGTGCAGTCTGGAGATAGCTTATGGACAATCGCTCGTAGCCAAAAGGTTTCCATCGATGAGATTACTAAGTGGAATGGCATCAGCAAAAATACCACCCTACGCGTTGGCCAGAAGCTCACACTGTGGAAAGACAGCGAGAGCGGCGGCGTCATTCGTACCGTATTCTATCAAGTTCGCTCAGGCGATAACCTCAGCTCAATAGCTCAACGCTATCAAGTGAAAGTGGCTGATGTGGTGAAGTGGAACCAGATAAGTGGACAGAAATACTTGAAGCCGGGGCAAAAGCTGAAACTATATGTTGATGTCACGAAGGTAAGTGTATGACACCTTCTAAAAATCCGTTTGTCGCGGTCGTCGATACTTTCCGCTCCCCGATTGACTGCTTTGCAGCTATATATGAACGCCCTAAATGGGCGTTTCTCCCATACTTGATGATCATCTTTGGGCCATTCTTTTTCTGGGGAACCTATTTCAACAACGTTGATTTAGCGTGGCTTCAACAAATGCTAATGGATCAACTTTCAAACGTCGACCAGCAAGTACAAGAGTCTTGGTTAACTAAAGAAGTATTATTAGCTGGTGAAGTATTCAGTGATGTAATTGGCCGTACAGCATGTATTTTTGTCTTGGCGCTGTGGTTAAATCTATCAACCAAAAGCAACAGTCATAAACACAGCTTCGGTAAGTGGTTGGCTGCATCATGCTTTATCATGCTGCCTGCTGTCATAGGTGATTTTGCCAGCTACTTGAATGCCGTATTCAATACTAACAATATATTGCCGAATGCCGCTGATCTAAACAGTTTAAATGGTTTGTTGAAACTACCGTTAGATAGCCCTTGGTCACCCTTTACCACGACCATACCTTTGCTAGCACCTTGGTACATTGCATTAAGCTATGCCGCAGTAAGTGCCTGGACTGACTATGATCGTGCGAAGTCAATTATTGTAGCAGGCCTACCTTGGCTACTGACTCTAATTGTTTGGCCTATTCTAATTATCGTAGCTTAAAGCTGGCAAGAATCGGGTTATGATCAGAAGCATTCGTTTTGGGTGCTTCTGCTTTCATTAATTGAAGATCACGATAATAAAGATGATCCAACGGCTTACCAAATACCTTAATACGGCGATCCTGTCGTAAACGGATATCTACCAGCCCTAGGCTTTCAGCAAATTCATCAACCACATCGAGCCTTGCTTGGCGCCACGTATTAAAATCACCAGCTAAAATAATCGGGCCAATATGCTTGCTCAATACCGCCTTTAAACTATTAAACTGCTCTTTATATTCTTCAAGGCCAAGTGCAAAGTTGACACCATGCAGGTTAACGACAGCCAAAGTCTGGCCATTCGACAATACAAATTCAGAAAGCAAAGCCGACTTTGGCAAGCGTAACCATGGTTCCATCGCAAGGTAAGCACAAGTCGTTTTTGCATTCACAGATGACAGGTTCATTACCCCAGCAGGTGTATTGAGGAATTTAAACGCATTCGCCATCCTCACTTTCCACGGGGCATCATCGAGGTAAGTCTTCAGCTCAGTAGTTAAACTGGCTTCTTGCAGTAAAACCAAGTTACTGTCTTGGCTGAACCTCTCCAGCTCTTGGCGCCAATTCTCTTTCTGTTGCTTGTAAATATTCCATACTGAAACAGAGAACGAACCATCTTGATCCAAAGGCTGAGCTAAGTCACTCTTAATACAGCTATAAGAGAACTGAGGCGCCAGCACATTTTCACTTATCTCCGGCACTTCTGATACATCAAAAGACCAATTCAGCGCACTGATCCCTAATGCTCCGGCAACAGCTCCTAGCCCAGCCATAACTTTGGTATAACGCGCCATCAAACCAACCTAATATCGAACCGCTAACAAGAAACAAAGACTTAAATGAGAGTGTTTTATTTAGTAGTGACTGCCGTTATCGTAATAAGCAGTAGGCGTTAATACATGAAAAATCACGGCTACATCAAGATCTGGCGAGTGGGTTTGTAAGCGGACAGCACTCGTGATCAGCTCTGCAACCTGATCTTGAATCTCCTGCCCACGATCAAACCATAGTACTTCGACAAATGGGTATGCGTCGGATACATCACCATCAAAGATGAATGAGGACGAGATATGCTCAAGGGTAAAATCTTCACGAGGGCACGCCATTAGTGGCTGTAGATCGTCAGTTAACTTAGTTGACAATGACTTTACATCATCAAACTCAACAGCACGAAAACGAAGATGTGGCATATATACTCCAATCTTACTCAAACATAAAAGCCACAAGATACCATCTCACAGGCCTTTTTCGCAGCCATTTTTTGTCAGCACCACGTCAATCTAGGTTTATCTATCTTCTTTTCGCTTTATTGCACATACAAACAGTAACGATTTTTTGCTAAAATCCAATGCAATAAAACATCGTTCAATTAAATCTAATACTATGAAAAATAAAATACTCCCACTCTTGGCATTCGTTCTAATAGCCTCATCACCGTTTGCCACGGCAAACAATGACGAACGTATCAGAGAGCTTGAATACCAAATCAAACTTTTAACCCACAGGGTTAACAGTTTGGAGGATCAATTAAACCAGAAACAACACAGCCGCCATAATAATGACCGCATGTATCAATGCCAATTAAATATCTTCGGTGAGCGATACAAGGGGCGATCATCAAGCCGAGGAAAGGCAATCACTAAAGTTGTCAATGAATGCAGCAACGCCCATGACGATATGTTTTGTCGCCCAGAAGCAGTTAAGTGCACAAATTACTAGCATTGAAGCGCGAAGATACTAAAGCTGGCTCTAACATTTAAGCTGAGACGCATAATCGATAAGACTTAATGTGGCAGGGGTGGAGAGATTCGACCCGGCTGGCGATCCAGGGGGACGCCTAGTTATCCCAACATTGCTTCGAAGAAGCAACAAATGCAAAAAAGCCCCGACATTGCTGTCGAGGCTTTCGAAAGTGGCAGGGGTGGAGAGATTCGAACTCCCAACACGCGGATTTGGAATCCGCTGCTCTGCCAATTGGAGCTACACCCCTGTAGTTGTTTTAAAGACTTAACTTTGTCTTAAATAAAGTGGCGGAGCGGACGGGACTCGAACCCGCGACCCCCGGCGTGACAGGCCGGTATTCTAACCAACTGAACTACCGCTCCACACGGTGATAAATACTTGCGTATCTATCCGATAYCCATCGTTCAATATGAATATCTAAATTTGAAGCCTGGCGATGTCCTACTCTCACATGGGGAAACCCCACACTACCATCGGCGCTATTACGTTTCACTACTGAGTTCGGCATGGGATCAGGTGGGTCCATAAYGCTATGGYCGCCAAGCAAATTCTGTTTTATCTACYGCCTTATGGCAGMAAATAGCAATCTGGGAAAATCTGACTAGTTCTCGCTTCACATTCAAGCGTTTGTGGARTCCGTAAAAACCCCTTGGGTGTTGTATGGTTAAGCCTCACGGGCAATTAGTATCAGTTAGCTCAATGCCTCGCAGCACTTACACACCTGACCTATCTACGTCGTAGTCTCCAACAACCCTTTAGGATACTTAAAGTATCAGGGATGACTCATCTCAGGGC
>NZ_JAKJSI010000042.1:0-72363 GCF_050336695.1 Photobacterium minamisatsumaniensis
GAAAAATACGTTCTAAAAACATAAAACAGAAAAACAAGTGCCAATAAAAACAATTAGATAGCACTTAAAAAAGCTTAATTCCGCTAGCTTTTATAACGTTTTACTGGTGCTACATGGAACTAACTTTTAATAATAATAACCAAGCATTTCGGATGAGAATGCTCATAAACATTCAATGTAGGACACATTAAAATGAACAAAAAGATCATTGCCCTAGCAGTGGCAGCAGCAGCGGCTTCTACTTCAGTAAGCGCACTTGAAGTTTACAATGACGACACAAATACTTTCTCTGTTGGTGGCCGTTTAGCAGCAAGTGCTAAGTTCAGCGATGGTGACTCAAGCCTGAACAACCAGTCTTCTCGTATCAACTTTGGTTTCACTCATGCATTACAAAGTGGCTGGGATATCGGTGCTAAAGCAGAATGGGGCTACGATGCACTTGCGAATAGTAACGAAGACTCTCATATCTCAAACCGTCTAGGAAACATTACGGCGGATAAAGAAGGCATTGGCCAATTCACGGTTGGTAAAGCATGGTCAATCCACTACGACGTAACGGGTAAAACTGACCTATTCTGGGTTTACGGCGGTGATACTGCAGGTAACTACGACGGCATTTCTGGCGATGGTGGTGTGCATGGTACAGGCCGTGCTGATGACGTTGTTCAATACCGCACAAACATTCAAGGCCTACAACTAGGTCTACAATATCAGTTCGAAGATAAAAACGATGAATACCACCGCGATTATGGCTACCAAGCAATGGCGGGTTACGACTTTGACTTTGGTCTCGGCTTAAGTGCTGTTTACGGTGAAACGCAGTTTAAAGACCGTGCAGATGCAAAAGTTGCTAATGCCGTGGTTAGCTACGAAAACAATGAACTTTATCTAGCCGCTAACTACGGCCAATTCAGAAACCACCAAAATGCTTCGGACTACAGCCGTGTATTCTCTGGCGGCGGCGTGTCAGCTGATAATATGGTTCGTGAAGCAACGGGTATGGAATTCTTCGCTTCTTACGATATTAACCAATTCCAAATCCTTGGTGGCTATAACCACTTAGAAGACGATAACTCTTCAGCTAAATTTGCCTATGCAACCCTTGGCGTTGCTTACTTCACAGGCCCAGTTATTCTTGCCGCTGAATACAAAATTGATGCAAGCAGCAAAAATGCAAATGGTTCAAATGCAGATTTAGATGACGAGCTAGCACTTCTAGTACGTTACAACTTCTAAGCAGCATTTGCTAAGTGCATTTTATTATGCACTTAGTGATTCAGGTCTAGGTAAGCCGTTTCACTTATCTAGGCCTATGTAAACATTGTCGATTCTTATTATATTTTCCTTATTGTTTGGAGGGGGGCTGCTAATTGCCCCCTTTTTCTTATTTCCTCATATACCGTCACATTTTTTAACCTCCTCTTAAAATAAAAAAGTCTAAGTACCCTTTTCGTTTTATCGTTTAGTTACATTAACCGATTATCTGTCTGTCAAGACTTGAAGATCATCGGGGTAAATGGTTTGATCTGCGCCTTGCCAAACGATCGCATTCCCATGCTCAGCGGAATGCCACTGACATAGATAGCTATTAACAATCTATATCAATCGTGCCGGACAACAACAAACTTTAAGGTGTATTCATAATGGCGAAAACCCCGACAGCTTCGGAAAACTTTCAAGCAATTGATATTGAGTACCAATCCACCTCGATGGAGATTTGGGACAGCAAATATCGATTGAAGTCAAAGCATGGAGATGCCATTGATTTCACGCTTGATGACACGTTTAAACGTGTCGCCCGTGCATTAGCTGATCTGGAAAAAGATAAAGTCAAAGAACACTGGTACAACGAATTTCTTTGGGCTCTACGTAATGGCGCTATCCCTGCGGGGCGTATTACATCGAATGCTGGTGCTTTCGAACACAAACCTGCGACTTCAACAATTAACTGTACCGTTTCTGGCACTGTTGAAGATTCTATGGATGATATCCTAGGAAAAGTACATGAAGCTGGCTTAACCCTAAAAGCAGGCTGTGGCATTGGTTACGACTTCTCGACGTTACGCCCTCGTGGTGCCTTTGTCTCGGGTGCCGGCGCATACACATCTGGCCCTCTTTCGTTCATGGATATCTATGACAAGATGTGTTTTACCGTCTCTTCGGCTGGTGGACGCCGTGGTGCCCAAATGGGTACTATGGATATTCGCCACCCTGATGTCATTGATTTCATTCGCGCAAAGCGAGAAGACGGTCGCTTACGTCAGTTTAATTTATCTCTACTCATTACCGAAGAGTTCATCGAAGCCGTTAAGAACGATAAATCTTGGCAGTTAATCTTCCCTATCACGGCGAAAGAAGCCAAACAAGATGGTCTTGATCTGAACAATGATGACACCATTGTTTGGGCTGACTGGCCAACCAAAGAGAACTTGGTTGAAGATGATAAAGGCCATGTAGCGTGTAAAGTCTATCGCACCATGCCTGCTCGTAATTTGTGGAACGTCATTATGACGTCTACTTACGACTATGCAGAACCAGGCTTTATTTTGATAGACAAAGTGAACCAGATGAACAATAACTGGTTCTGTGAAGACATTCGTGCGACTAACCCTTGCGGTGAGCAGCCACTACCGCCATATGGTGCATGCTTGCTTGGTTCGGTGAACCTAACGAAATTTGTTCATAACCCATTTACTGCAGACGCCAAATTCGATTGGGATGCATACCGTCGCGTTATTGCAATCTTCACTCGTATGCTTGATAACGTGGTGGAAATTAATCAGCTGCCACTCGAAAAACAACGTCATGAAATCATGCATAAACGTCGCCATGGTATGGGGTTCCTTGGCCTTGGGTCTACAACCACGATGCTGCAGCACAAATATGGCAGTGCTGCATCTGTCGCTTTCACCGAGCAAGTCGCGCAAGAAATGGCGATTACGGGCTGGAAAGAAGCATTAAGCCTTGCGAAAGAGAAAGGCGTCGCGCCTGTTATGGATGAAGAGTTTGAAATCACACCAAAAATGATGCGTCTTCGTCCAGAAATGGCTAACGATGGCATCAAAATTGGTGACAAGGTGAAAGGCAAAATTCTTCACGCTAAATATAGCCGCTACATGCAACAAGTCGCCGAGGTTGAACCAGAATTGGTTAAAGCGCTTGCTGAACATGGCGCACGTTTTACCCACCATAGTTCTATTGCACCAACTGGCACGATTTCACTGTCATTGGCAAACAATGCCAGCAACGGTATTGAGCCAAGTTTCGCCCATCATTACACGCGAAATGTCATTGTTCCGGGTAAGAAATCGAAAGAAAGCGTGGATGTTTACAGCTTCGAACTTTTAGCTTATCGCCAGCTTATCAATGAAAAAGCAATGCCATATTCCACCGATGAAGAAACCATGCTGCCAGAATACTTCATCACAGCAGATGACATTACACCAAGTCAGCACGTTGAAGTACAAGCGGCTGCTCAGCGTTGGATCGACTCTTCAATTTCTAAAACCGCTAACGTACCAACCGACTTTCCGTTTGAAGACTTTAAAGACATCTATATGGATGCCTTCGATCAAGGGCTGAAAGGTTGTACAACGTTCCGCTTTAATCCAGAAGTATTCCAAGGCGTATTGGTTAAAGAGCAGGATCTAGAAAACACGACTTATGTGTTTAACCTAGAAGATGGCTCCACCTTTGAAGCTAAAGGTAACGAAGAAATTGAATACGATGGTGAAACTCACACCGCAGCCAACCTATACGACGCCTTGAAAGAAGGCTATTACGGTAAATTTTAAGGGTTCTATTCTCATGGTAAAAAAGATCGACAGCAAAATCGTAGGTTTCAAGGTAAAAAGCCAAGAGCAGGAAGTCCCAACGATTAAAGCAACACCCGAAGTAGAAGTGCAGTATATGCACGAAGGTATGCCACGCCCAGAAAAGTTACTTGGCTCAACGTATAAACTAAAAACACCTGAGCATATCTCTGAGCACTCTTTATTCATTACGATCAATGATGTCGTGCTCAATGACGGCACAGAGCACGAAGTTCGTCGCCCTTTTGAGGTGTTTATCAACTCAAAAAGCCTTGAGCATTATCAATGGATTGTCGCGCTTACGCGTATTATGTCTGCTGTTTTCCGTAAAGGTGGTGACTGTACATTCCTCGTTGAAGAACTACGCTCCGTTTTCGACCCTCGCGGTGGTTACTGGAACAAAGGAAAATACGTACCGTCACTGATTGCTGAAATTGGTAACATTATTGAGATTCATTTAACCGAAATTGGCATGCTGGGTAAACCAGAAGTCGATGAGCATCAACAAGCGTTTCTTGAAGCTAAAAAAGCTGAGCTAGCAGAGAAAAAAGAAGATGACGAGGCTCAAAACAGCAGTTTTCCACCAAGTGCAACGCTATGTTACAAGTGCCACAATAAGTCTGTGATTGTGAAAGATGGTTGCCAGACTTGCCTAAACTGCGGCGACTCTAAATGCGGCTAATCTTCAGCTAAGATAACCAGATAAAAATTACGCATACAAAAAAGGATCTGATTACATCAGATCCTTTTTTATTAGAGCCATTACAAAGAAACGGCCTATTTAATAATGACTTAAAATTTCAACAACCATCCCTGAGCGGGAATGACGGTTGCCATTATCATCATATTCAAATACATCTACATTCGAATTCAGTAGTTCTTCATTGCAGTCTTCAACGACGCCAATAGTTCCATTATCAAGTAAAACAACACTATCCATGTGCATCTCCTTTTGTGTATACGTAGAAGGTATCACAACCCCTTTAGTATGCAACAAGTTTTAAACACTGATTTAACATACTTAGTTACACGCTACGGGAAAAAAAGTACTTCGTGATGTCTATACCAACCTATCACTGTATCGGAACCGAACCATATTTGTTATAAAGCTCTCTCATCCTTGTTTAAGGTAATGCTAACAAGGATTATTCGTATAAGATTGCGCAGGTTAATAATGACCTCTGAAAGCCCTACAAAAACAAGCTGGCAGAAAACCTAATAAATAAACACGAAAATAAAATGGGAGAACAGGCCTGATTCAAAACTGCGCAGTGAAGGAATCAGTCAAGAGTGTATAAATCAATGAAGTCGAAGAAGGAGGCATGAGTGAAATTTAACGTAAGACTTTGTATTATAGTAACAAAAAAATAAGCCATCTCTCAACAATTTCCCCGATAAGAAGAAAGTAACGGCTTTCTTGATAAGAGTTTTGCTGATGCTAACTATGCACTTGAACACCACCTGTAGCACTGATTTCTCTACTCTAATAAAGCCCCCCTCTCATTCTCAGAGAGGGAGAAATTAAACATTCAGATTCTATTTAAATAATTAAAATCTTTAAGTCTTAGAGTCTTAGAGTCTTAGAGTCTTAGAGTAAAAATAGTGAGATCTGTGGAAACCATACCAACAAACACAGTCCGAACATTGAAACCAGAAGAAACGGCATCACGCCTCTCGCAATTGAACCCAGAGAACAATGTGTAATATTGGCCGCCACAAAGAGGTTGATACCGACAGGTGGAGTGATAAGCCCAATCGATAGTGCTGTCATTAGCAGTACACCAAACCAGGTAAGATCAATATTCAACGAACGGACCACCGGCAAAAAAATCGGCAAAGTAATATACATAATAGTAACCGCATCCATAAACATACCGGCTACCAGTAGTATCGCCAAAATAACGAACAAAATAATCTGAGGGTGCTGGCTCATGGTAATCAATACTTCAGAATAGTCTCCTACTAAACCATCTATCTCGATTACCCAACCAAAAAGCCCAGCAAAAGCGACCACCAGCATCACAACTGCCGAGGAACATGCCGAATCAACAAATGAATGATAGAGTTGCTTCAAGTTGATAGAGCGATAAATTAGCCCCCCCACCACAATTGCGTATACTGAAGCGACTATCGCAGCTTCAGTCGGCGTGAAGATTCCACCATATATTCCTCCGAGAATAAGTACTGGTGTAAATAACCCCCAAAAAGCATGACTAAAAGCCCGATATAAGCGCATAAAGTATGGTTGATGAGAGTCAGTGCTTTGCAGAGAAACCGAAGCTCCGGACTGACTACCATCCGCATAGAAACTAGACAATGGCAACATCAACAGCATTAATGAACCTAGTAATATACCTGGAACTATCGTTGCAAGAAAAAGGTTACTTATCGATGTCTCTGCTATCACACCATATATCACCAACCCAATAGATGGTGGAATGATTAAGGAGAGTGCCGCACCGGTACAGACCAACCCAGCGGCGAAGGGTTTACTGTAACCGTCTTCTACCATCCCCTTAATAATCAATGGTCCGATTGCTGCAACTGAAGCTGGTCCCGAACCGCTCACAGATCCCCAAAACAAGCATACTACAGTGCCAACCAACCCCATATTACCCGGTAACTTTTCAACTAAAACCCGGAAAAATTGGATCATGCGTTCGGCTATTCCGCTGATCCCCATAATATTTCCTGCCAGAATAAAAAACGGTATGGCCAATAAGGTGTATTTTGAGCTACCAGCAATAAGCAAATCTGCAACCATATCAAGCCCAAAATCCATTTGCCACATGGCAAACAACGCCGATAGAGCTAAACAAAATGCAACAGGAATACCACAGATAATAAAGATGAAAAACAACATTATCATCTGGCTTCCGGTTGAGATATCCATAAATACTTCCTTGATATTATTAGTATTATTTACAACGCAACTGAATTGAAAGCCACTCTATTTGGCGGACAATCATCAAAACGAAGCCTAATGGTAACAAAGCCGTGTAATACCAAACCTTCACTTGCATGGCACTTGAAGTTATTTGTGACTCGTATTGGTTACTCAGTAGATCGAGCATAAAATAGAACATAACTAACAAGGTAAAAACGACAGCAACAGAAATTCCGACTTGCAGCCATCTTCGATATCGCTCGCTTAAATTATCGATCAAGAAACCAACTGCAAGTAGTTGACCTCGTTTAATAGCAATAGCTGCACCGAACAGAGTTAATACCACCATACCGTTAATAACAACTTCTTGTGTAGACGCAAGAGAGAAATTCGTAAGGCTACGTACAACGACATTTGAAAAACCTAAAACTAGCATCACTACAAATGTGATGAAGCAAATAACTTCTTCTAAACTATCCCATATAATTCTAACGTTATTACCCATTTATTTTTCCAAAACTGTTTATGGCCGATGCAACTATAGTCAGATAAAAATGAAGACTAAGCCCACAGATGTGGGCTCATTTAAATTTCATTTTCTATTTTTAATTAATTTGCAGCAATGGCATCTTCAAATATTTTCACAATGTCATCACCAACAAGATCTTTCCATTTATTAAATGACGGTAAAGTTTTTTGTCTAAACTCGTCAATCTGCTCAGCGTCCAATTCAACAACAGTCATTCCTTCATCCTTAAGAATTTGCACGCCATCCGCTGTCATCTTACGTGATATTTCTATCTGATATTCCATAGCTTCATTGGCAGCATTAGCCACCATGTTCTGAGTGTCGTTATCCAAACTGTCCCAAACTTTACGGCTGACCGCGAGGAAAATTGGATCGTAGGAATAGTGCCAAAGGGTGATATTCTTTTGGATCTCATACAGTCGTTGCGGAACAATAATAGCACCGACTGGGTTCTCTTGACCATCGACTACCCCTTGCTGCAATGCCGAAAAAGTTTCAGCCCATTGAATTTGCTGTGGATTTGCGCCAAGGTCTTTAAACACATCAATATACATAGGGCCAGCAACACGTACAGACATACCTTTTAAATCATCGGGTGAATAAACCGGTTTGGTGCTGTTTGTTAGCTCACGAAAACCATTCTCCCCCCACGCTAAAATAATGATGTTTTTTTCTAAAGCAATCTGCTCAATGACTTTACCACCTTCACCTTGAATAGCTTTATCTACAGCTTGATAGTCATTGAAAAGATAAGGCAGAGAAAACACTGCCATTTCTGGAATTAGTGGTGTCACATTAATTGCTGAAGTCAAAATGAAATCAATTTTGCTTACACTTAACATTTCGGCTTGTTTAATCTGATCACCACCCGTTAGCACTGAGTTTGGGAATATTCTTACTTTCAGCCTGTCATTACTTCCTTGTTGCAATAACTGGTTGAATTTTTCCGCACCTTGCTGCCAAGTCGTTGTATTAGACACGTTATGTGACAAGCGATAAGTTTTAGCTTGTGCCGATAAACTCATACAAATGGCTATTAACGTAATAGAAACCAGCTTGGCTGAACACTTACCCTTAACCATACTCAGTATATTATTCATAAATTTTCTTCGTCCATGACATTTTAAAATATAAAACTCATTCTCGTTATTTTGTTGCTGCAATGTCAACGCGTTACATCACAACTTGGAATGCTAATTGAATAAATTATTAATTAGCAATGAACCTTAAAATTGGAATTAATAATTAACACAAGCAGTCGAAATGGTTAAATATAAAACCTTAAAATAAAAATTTAGTTTATTAATCTGCAAAATTAGCAAGTTTACCGTTAATAATTACAAGATAATGATTAGATAAAGTATAAAAGCCAGGAGCCTAGTTACAGCACCTTAAAATTCTGTACATTTTTCTTTATTACTGATAAATCCAACTTTTCCGCATGAAATATTAATTAATTGATTCGAACATTAGTACATAATGATATTCCGTGTACCAGAGAAGTGAAAGGACCTTTCCAAGGTCACAATAACCATATAATAGATCGACATAAAAAATGTATTCAAAATAAAAAGCTACTCAGAATCCTGATCCTTAGTTATTCTGCCGCTGCCGAAGTGAGTACCAAGCTTCAATTGCAAGCCTTATTAGGCCAGTTCATCTCTGCACTCCAAACAAATTTATGATGTCGTTGTTGTATCAACCGAGGTCAATGATGTCACTAAACCGACAATTTCAGCTCGAGTGATTGCATTTAGGGATATGATTTTTGAACGAATGAGCCAGCCATTAGACATACTCTCATCGGTATCTGGAGCTTAACTCTTCAGAATTTACATTTGAAAACCTTTGGGGTATTTATCTCAACTTTTCATGGTATCGTAGCCCCTTTATATTTGTTATAAAGCTCTCTCATCCTTGCTTACGATAAATCTAACAAGGGATATTAGTACAAGATTACTCTGGTGAATGATGACATCTGAAAGACCCCAAAAGCGGCAAGTCGGCCCTAAGCCCGCGACAAAAGTTGAAGACGTTTTCGAGTACGCCATATGGTGGCTGAACCAGCGTGGTTACTCCGTTAAGAAACTCCAAGAAAAACTTACCCGTAAAACAGATAATAGTGAGTGGATCACTCATACCGTTAATCGCTTGCTTGAACTTGGTTATTTATCTGATAAACGCTATGCCGAGACATTCGTTCAATCACGGTGCCGTTCGTACGGGCCAAAAGTATTAGCACAAAAGTTAAAGCTACAAGGTGTAAGCCAAGCTGATATTGATGACGCACTAACGACGCTTGATGAATCTGAACAAGATGTGCTGATCACCCGAGTTATCGCTAAATATGCGGGTAAAAAGAGTCTAAGAGACATTACCATGCGCCTAAGACAGGAAGGGGTTAGCGAATCAAGAATACAGTCTATAATGGCGAATACTGTCGACGATGATCATGAAAAGCAATTAGCGGAGCGATTAATCACTAAGCACGCAAAAAAAATGGGTCGTAGTGGCTTAATTCAGAAGTTGCGTAGTGAGGGGATCAGCCAAGATACTCTCGATGATATTTTTAGTGATGAGCCTGAAGATCAAGTCATTGAAGACGACCAACAAAAAGCACTCGAGCAGTTAAACAAAAAATATAAAACACCATTAAATGACTTCGCAGAAAAGAAGAAAGCAACAGCATTCTTAGTCCGAAAAGGCTTTAGCTTTTCTGAAGCTAACTATGCGATTGAGCATCATTTAGAAGAACAATAAAACGTCCCAGCACTCTGAGTTCAATGGTATACAGATATCCACTATATAGTCATGTATAGGCGACCCCAAGAGTCGCCATGAACTCAAACGATATGGGGCAGCAAGGCTGGATAGGTGAATTTCAACTAACTCCGGATTCCTATTCAGCCTTCCATTTAGCTTTACCAATCACTCACAAGTTACGACGTAACTCCTTATCCGTAATACGCTTATCGGCATGTTGTGGCTTGTTCGCCTGCCACTGCATCCACTGCTTCAATGCAATAGAGCTTTGCAACGAGTAATCCAGTGAGATCCATTTTTTTCTGCCATCGGCATAAATAGGTGCATCGTTGGCCATGACATTTTTAGGTCCATCGGGAGTTTGTACTGTCATATTGAAAGGCACACCGGCACCTGTATTAGCGAAGTAAAGGCTGTCGATATCAGCGAAGCTTATTCCATCGTTAACCGTTGCCGGATCACCACTACGATCCATACCTGCCGTTGAGCTATTAATAACTGGCGCGACGCACTGCTTCGTTTGACCTGAGAATTGTGAAATTAAAGGTGGAGTCGCTTGGTTCTTGTCAGGTACAGAAGCGGTTCCATGGCAAGACATGCAAGAAGAATTAGCATTGTCAGCGGGACCATTCAATCGTTGATTACAGCCTAAGTGCCCCATCTGGCGCATATCGGCACTCCCCCCATAAGAATTCAGGCTATCAACGGTTTCCCATATAATCACTTCTTCAGCAAAACCATTTTCACGTGGATTATTAGGGTAGCTATAAGCTAGTTCACCTTCCGGTGGCGTATCATTACCCCACATCAAGCCTAATAGGCTGATCCGTCCCCAAGGCTCGCTTACATCAGCTTTATCAATGCCATCTGCTACGAAGGTGCCATATACCCAGTTGGTTTCCGGTGCACGGCTATCTTTTACTGCAATGTCAAATTGCAGAAGACGGACGTCTCCCCACTGAGCATAGCTGCGCGGACATTGCTGACTTTCTTCCACTAAGGTACATTCCGAGCCACTCTCAGGCTTACAACTACAGAACTCTGGCTCTGAGATATTGGCGTTCCACGCTGGCATATTCTTCAATACCGGTAACTGGGCAACAGTAGAAGTATTGAACAGCGGTTTAGCGATCACCGCACCTTCGAAGAAAGTAATGTCATCAGTAGGAATGTTCACCGTACCATCAGATTGCCAAATTTGACCAAGAGTATAAGCGGCAGTGGAATTATAAATGGCTACCGCCCACATAGTTGATTGGTCGGTCCCCGTGCCATCTTTTGTAGAGAAGGTCACAGGCGCCTCACGAGTTAAGCCATGGGTAAACTCACGGCCACTCATGGCATCGTAAGTCTGGAAAGGTATATGGTACCAAGCTCGTACAGGGTTTTCACAGACACTAAAATCTAGTTGGCCTGGTTGGTTGATATTACCCGCTTGCGCATACCTCATTACATGCCATGCATATTCTTCCGCTAATTTTTTCTTTTCCTTCTGATCAGTACTGCTATCGAATAAGGCATCAAATTTTTTATCACGCCATTTTTGCGCTTTTCTGTCATCAACAGGTTTAGTTGGGTACTTATCTGAAAGCTGGAATACTGGATCATCCCAGGCAGCCGTTGGCGCATTAGTGATCGACTGCCCCTCCCACATATCTTTAAACTTTGGATTCACATCCTGCCAATAAGATGGCCAAGTGCCAGTACAGGTATTTTCCATCTGGTATGGCTCTGTCTTAGCTATTGCATAGGTGGTGGTAATCAATAATCCAACAATAGACAGAGCTAGGGATTTGACGGTTTTCATAGTCTGTTTCCTATAGAGTCTAAGCCAACTCGGCCTATTTTACGGTTTGGTTGGATTCATCATTAACGCAATTACCTTTTTCATTTGTGTCAAAACACTGACCAGCAAACGCAAAGAAAATAGCGTCATAGCGACCATCTTGATTCACCACAAACAAAGCACCATCCTGATAAGTACCATTGTCTTTAGACTGATATTGGCTTGATGGCGTCCCCTGGTTCAAATGCACATCATCGACACCACGCGGTGGCATTTGTTGTTCTCGGTGACGACGTGCACCATACATGTGGTGATCACGGTAACTCTCGTTATCGTTACGATAGGCTTCATGGTACTTATTATCGCTATCGTCATACATAGTGCCAAACACCAAGACTTCAGTACCTGCGGATAGATAGCCATTAAGAATATCGCTAATCTGCTCAGCTGACTGAAGGTCGGCATTCTTTAACTCATCGACCGAAAAAAGAGGCTGATGAATCAGATCTATCGCCAATCCGCCGGGCTGAGTTTCTAGCTTGGTAAAGCCCTGTTTAATATCTATAAAACTTGCTGGTAAATGGCTAGCGACATCAAAGTTCTTTTTAGATAGCATACGTACATTAGAAGCAACCTGACTCTGAATATCGATATTAACCTGATACTCCTTGCTATCTTCGTTAGGTACTGCACTGATAAAGTTATAGTGACTCATACCTGATTTTTTTGAAGTAAATTCACCTTCATCGATTTTGATAAATGCTTTTAAAACGCCATAAATTTTATTGCCTGAAAAAGACATAATCCTCTCCCTCTTATACTTTAGTGGCTATATAACGCTTCACTAAGGTAATAAAACTCACTCTCCTAGCAATTAAAATAACTTCAGGCAAAATTAAAGTATTCAGGCCAATCTTTTATAAGGAGAATAGTATAAATTCACTTATATCTACAGAGAGGGTTTCTTTAATCTTGGATAAAATAAACCCTCACAGACACAAAATATCCCCCTATGCAAAGTTTAAACAAGTGTTATTTATCAGAAATATAAAAACAAAGATCAGTTTAATAAACACACCTAACCCAACAATGAAACATTAGTCATTCAATTAATACAACTTAATTCCTGAGTTGGAATTTCATTCATTTAAAATTAAATACAAAAACTTGATCCTAAATAAATAGTCACRCCTCAACTATCCTATACCTGGCATTCAAAAAATATAAGATCACACCTACCTTAAGAGCTATTAATGATTTTCAGTCGCAGGAATCATATCAGTTTCATTTTTCATAAATTAAATTTGAAGAAAACTGAATATGTATTTTAATTTGCTGTTACTTTTAAAAGCGTAGACACATAAACATCAACTGACAAACTTGCATCTCTTTGCTTTAAGTATATGTGTGCTTTGTTCCAAAAAATCGCCCGAACGCGGCTAAGACAGCCCTGTGATTACTACCAGCTAAGCCATATTGACTATAGGTTGGTATCGTAACTCACATCGGGACAAAAATAAGTTAGATTTTTTGACCTAATGATCAACCTTGCCATAAAAAGTATATCAAAATAAGCGGTATTACCCTCAGTTCTAAAATATATGAAGCTCAAATTAGACGATTTCGTAATCAATACAAGACAGCTCTCCAAACACTCCATAAAGATTTGTAAAGTTTTTATCAGCCATATTAAATTTTTGGTTTTCACATTGAGGTGAAACAAGATAAGTTTCCATCAAAGCAGCTTTAGCTGCAATTAAACCATTTAAACTATCTTCGATAACTAAACATTTATTCGGTTCAACACCTAGTTTTTTTGCAGCTGTAATGTAAACATCAGGACTAGGTTTACCCAGTTTCTCATCTTCAGCGCTACATATTACTTTAAAATAATCCCATAACCTAAGTTTATCGAATACTGCTTCTATCACTATACGATTTGATGAAGTTGCTAATCCAATCTGATATCCCCTCCCCTCTAAAAAATCCAATAGTTCATACAAGCCAGGATTCGCCTTTCCCTCCCTTAAAATTAAGCCATATAGATTTCTTAAAATACTTTCTTCCAAAACTTCAGAATTAATTTTAAGTTGATACAATTCACACCAAGTATTAGCAATAGCGTCGACACGCTTTCCCATTGTATATCGTTCACATTCTTCGGGAGTTACATGAATTCCATAGACAGACAACGATTCATCCTGAGCTTGTTGCCAAAGTGGTTCGGAGTCGATAATGACGCCATCCATATCAAAAATAATTGTTTTTTTTCTCATTGTTTTCTGTTCCTTATTAAGAATTAGCATGACCGATACAGCCATGCTAAGTTTAAAATATATTTAAGCTGTAATGGCTTTTTCAACAGCCAGATTTTCTTTTTCAAAACCCGGCTGATCAACTTTAATCAAGTAAGTTAAGAAGAAGGCAGCTACGTACAAAGCAGCATAGGCAATAACCACGCCTATAGTGCTAAAGTGTGGTAGCAAAATAACTGCAATCGCAGGTGCAAAGAAGTTAGATAGACCTGCAGATAAGTTATATACAGAAATCGCTGCTCCTTTATGCTTTGGCTCAAGAGCTGGGAATACCGCTGCCATTGGAACAAATGCTGCGACAAAAATACCTAAAGAAATGGCTGGAATTAACGCCATATAGAAATTATTGCCGTAGTGTTGAGGGATGTAGTAGAACGCAAGGCTTGATAGCGCCATGCCGAGACACCCGAACCAACGAACTACTTTCATCCAACCTAGCTTTTCACCCATAATGCCCCAGAATACATTGGAAAAAATAGTGGTGAAAAAGAATACTGCCCACACTTGCAGCCACTCAGACGTTGTAAAGCCAAGTTCGTCCACAAACATCATCGGCATAATTATCGCGAAGCCAAACAAAGACAAAGTGTTGACGATGCGAACAAAGCTGGACACAAGGACGTTTTTGTTGGTGTAAAGCAACGTGATAGCTCGACTCAACTCGGTAAGTTTTTCTTTGTTCGACAAAGATTGCATGTGCGTTGGTGTATTAACTTTGCGCAAAGAAATCATTGCTATAATACCGCCGACACTAGTGAACGCTAGAGCTAGCCACAACGTACCCATTTCTCCAATCATAGGGATAGTGACGCTTGGAATGTAACTACCTGCAACACCAATACCAATAGAATATACCGTCCAGAACCAGCCTAGAGCAGAGCTTACACCGTCACTTCTAACATTATGAATAATAACAACAATAAATGAGTATAAGAATAGTGGATAGGCAAACCCACGGATACCATAAAATAAGAGGATCATTGCATAATTGGAYTCACCTAGACCGAAGACCAAAAAGAGCACATGAAACAAACACCACATGATAAAGCCGACTCGCATCGTCTTTTGTGGCGTATAGATTTCAGCAACTACCCCTGAAATCCATGCAGCAAGTGCGGCAGAAAAACCATAGACGGTAAATGCAATAGAAGACTGAGCAGGCGTAAATCCTAGTTCGGTTATATAGCGGGATAAAAATGCCAATTCAAACCCATCACCTGCCATAAAAATAGCTATTGCAACATAACCCCATACGAGATTAAGCGGCAGTCCTAGCCATTGTTTACTTGTATTCCCCATAATTTCCTCATTATTTTTGGAGTAAAATAGAAATTAGCGTATTGACAAAGATCAAAGCGCTAAGATTTCTATTTGATTATGCGTTTCGGAATTTTAAATCGTTAAGATAAAGCCTTTGGAATCGCTCGTATCGTGTCATCAAGTACACCCAACGTTCGCTGCTTGTTTCGAATACCTTATGTATCTCAGGCTTCTTACAAACCTCAGCTTCATCTTTTCCGACAGCTAGGCAGCCTAGACGCGCAGCGCCCAATGCACCGCCTGTTTCACCGCCTTTGTGGGTTACGATTGGCATATCTAGTACATCTGATAGTAGCTGCGCCCAGAACTGACTACGAGCACCACCACCAACTAAAGAGCATTGGCGGATATTAGTACCTGTGTTCTGTAGAACTCTTAGTCCATCCGCGATGCCGAAGCTCACACCTTCGATAACAGAGTAACCAAGCACAGCACGGTTAGAATTGTGGTTCATACCGTGAAAGATACCAGTAGCGACTGGGTCATTATGCGGCGTTCTTTCACCTGATAGATACGGCAGGAATAGAGGCGCATTGGCTTTTTGCTCAACGCTCAATTGCTCTATTTCTGTCAACAACTCAGCCTCAGTAACTCCAATAATTCGACAATACCACTGTAGGCAGCTCGCAGCGCTTAGCATTACACTCATTTGATGCCAACGGTCTGGTAGTGCGTGACAGAATGCGTGTACAGCAGACTCCGGAGCGGGACTGTATTTTTCATTTACAACAAAAAGTACACCTGATGTACCTAATGAAATAAACGCATCACCTGGGTTTACGGCACCTACACCAATAGCACTAACTGCATTGTCGCCGCCGCCACCAGCCACAACGACTGATGAATTTAACCCCCAAGCTCTCGCAATTTCTTCTGATAGGGTGGCTGATGCATCGCTACCTTCCCTTAGCTCTGGCATATAGCTGCGATCTAGACCACACTTAGAAAGCAATAGATCTGACCAGTCTCGCTTGTCTACATCCAACCACAGCGTACCTGCTGAGTCAGACATATCCGAAATCTTGCGATTTGTCATTTTGAAGCGAAGATAGTCTTTTGGCAGCAATATTGTTTTAAGTTCGGAAAAAATCTTCGGTTCGTGCTTTTTTACCCATAGCAGTTTTGGAGCAGTGAACCCAGGCATTGCCAAGTTACCGGTAATGCTGTGTAGCTGTGGAGCAGCAGCTTCAAGCTCTATACATTCTTGGGCACAACGAGTGTCATTCCACAATATAGCTGAGCGCAAAACATTACCTTGCTCACCTAACAGCACCGCACCGTGCATTTGGCCAGATAGGCCAATCGCTTTAATTGCATGCCAGTTATCACCACATTTTTCTTGCAATGCGCCAATTAGATAATTTGTTGCATTCCACCATTCCTCAGGAGATTGCTCTGACCAGTGAGGGTGAGGTCGTTGAATGGTTAAGGGCACACTGTGAGTTGTCACAGTGTTACCATTCTCGTCTATAATCAGGGCCTTAACTTCTGACGTGCCTAAATCGATTCCTAAATACATCTTCGTTTCCTATCGAATCATTGGGTACACTGCTGAGATTTTTTCGCGCAGTAATTGTTCGAACTCAGGCTTATCAGCTAGCTCGCCAAACAAAGCTTTATCAGTAGCGTAAACATGAATAGGATCTTTATGATTAAACATGTCATGTACCGCTTGCTCTTTAAGGATGCCGTCTTGATATTTGTATGGAAGGCTATCTTTATGCCACTGCTCCATAAATACGAAGAACAGTGCTGGTAGCATCGCTGTTGCATTAGGAGCAACACCACGCTGGTAGCACTCAATCATTGTCGGTGTAATCATGGCAGGGATCTTAGAGAAACCGTCTGCTGCTACGCGTTGGTTGGTGTCTTCAATATATGGGTTAGTGAAGCGCTCAAGAACAACATCACGATATGTCTCTAGGTTGATACCATCGTTGCCCAGACAAGGGATAACGTCCTGAGTTACGTAGTTATGAGCAATTTCGTAGATGTAATCAGTCAGTGTACTTTCGTGAATGAACTGCTGACCAACGAGTGTGCCTGCCCATGCGATGCAGCTGTGCGATGAGTTTAGAATGCGGATCTTAGCTTCTTCATAAGGGATAACAGATTCAACCAATTCAACGCCTACAGCTTCTAAATCAGGGCGAACATCAATAAAGTTATCTTCGACAACCCACTGGATAAATGTTTCCCCCATTACTGGTGCTTGGTCATCAATTCCGGTCTTCTCTTTGATGCGATCTGGTAGGTCAGCAGCAGGACGCGGAGTGATTCGGTCAACCATTGTGTTCGGACATTCAACGTTTGACTGTACCCATGTCAGGAGCTCTGGCTTGCCAATAAGAGTGATGAACTCAACTAGACCGTTGTGGAAACGTTCGCCGTTATGACGCACGTTGTCACAGTTAAGTAGAGTTACAGAACCGCTATCGCTAGCCATGCGTTGAGCTAGGATTTTGGTGATAGTTCCGTAGATAGTTTGGTTGTCACCAGCTAGATCAGCAACGATTGCTGTGTTGTCTACGTCAAGCTTATAGCTAGTATCAAGGAAGTAGCCGCCTTCTGTAACAGTAAACGCAATAACCTTAGTTGTTGACTGTGCGCCTTCTTCAATTAGAGGCTGTAGGTCTGCCTGCCAAGGTAGGATCTTGCTGATAGATGTAATTTGTTCGTACTTACACTCGCCTTTAGGGCTGATAGTTTCCAGTACATATTTACCACCTTGTGCTGCAATAGCACTAGCAACATCTTCGGCATCATTACGAATGTTACCTGCTGCAATACTCCAAGTTTTGTTTCCTGATTCGATCAGCTTATGTAAATACCAAGCCTGGTGAGCGCGGTGGAAAGAACCTAAGCCGATGTGTAGCCACGTGTATTGGTTTTCCATTTTATTTTCCTATTTAGATTTGATTTAGCACTATCCTAAACAAATAAAAGACCAATAAAAGAGCTATAGATCACAAATGAACAAATGACCAATTACTGGTCACAAGATCTAAATTAAAAAAATGCACTTACTAATTGCCAATTGCAGAGTGTAAGGAGAGAATACAAGTAAGTATTTCCGCACAATGAATGCCCACAGAGTGGGTGGAACGAACGAAGAGGTAGCCGTGAAAGAAGGTAGTATGAAATCTGATCAAATGGTCCGTGCAGCCTGGATGTATTATGTTTTGGGCAAAAGCCAAAGCGAGATTGCCTCTCAATTAGGTACATCTAGACCCGTTGTTCAGCGACTGATTGCTGCTGCTAAGGATGAAGGCATCGTGTCTATTGGCCTACATCACCCCATCGCTAGTTGTCTTGATTACGCAGAGCTGATTAAAGAAAAGTATCAGCTGATAGAGTGTAACATTGTACCTAACGATTCAGATGAATCACTTATCAATAGTATGTCGTTTGGCTGTTTTCAGATAATGTCCAAATTCATCAAGGATCAACCAGGACAAATTATAGGGATTGGATCTGGGATAACACTGAAAAAAGCAATTAACCGAATCGATTTTACCAGTTCAGATAGTAAATGCGTGGCGTTAATCAGTGCAATGTCATCTGATGGTCAATGTAATTATTACGATGACGTCCCTCTGATTCTTGCCAGTCGTATCAAAGCAAATTACTACCAGTGGCCCACACCAAGATATGCTCGTACCCCAAGCGAACACCAGATGTGGTGCGGAAACGAATTATTTAATAATGTCCTTTCAATGGCTGACAGAGCAAATATTATTTTTATTGGTATAGGCTCTCTAGGTAAAGATAGTCCAATAGTTAAAGATGGTTTCATTACCCATGAACAGGATGATGAACTAGCTAAGCAAGGCTCTGTTGGTGAAATACTTGGCAGATTTATAGATTCTAAAGGTGATGTCGTTAACTGTAAGATTAATGAGTTAATTACGAGCTATGATATTCGAAACAACCCTTGTCCGCGTATAGCTGTTGCTGGCGGGATAGATAAAAGAGAAGCTATCCTAGCTGCACTAAAAGGTAAATGGATCAATGGACTCGTTACAGATGAACTTACAGCGAGATGGCTTCTAACCAAATAAGTTTCAGCTGCGCTAGTTCAGCATTTTCGATTGTTATTACTCGAAGGGGCTAAAGTTCGCACCAAGGAAGAAATTATGTGGGTATGAACTTAATAAAATGTACAACAATCAACTATAAAAGTAGTTTATCATGCATTCTCAACTCGAGAATAAAACCAAACAAATCAAAGCTATAGGCATCACCCACATAGCTCATAAAAGTATTTGATTACCACCGAACCTCAACTTGTTTAAGAAGACGTTGAGGCATCGGTGCAGTTTGAATACTTGAATATATTAGCTGATCAAGTATTTTTTCTAGATTAAATCGCCGATTAAACTTAAAACAGAATTCTGCAAGATGGCGCGGCAAGTGCTTCTTGGTGATTGAATGATAAGTTCCGGGTATTGAGTTTTTTACATTACTAATCATTGTGTGCACCCATTTTAAATAGGGCAGATGTGAGCTAACCATGGCAGCCAGCTCACATCTAGAAATAAATAAGTTTGGGTTCTTCAGTTATTAGTAACGCATCGATTACTACAGTTAAGCAACATAACTTATGTCTTCTAGTCCGTGAGATGGTGTGAACCCGTTTTGGCTTCGACTGTTTTCTGTCATACCGTTTGTCCGCATAGGCTGTTGGAGACATAAATAATCTGGCGCAGACCTCAAACGTTGCTAACTTAATATTTTCACTTCCAAAAATCTTTCTTAACCATGACCAAACGAAAAATAGTTCATGGCAAAATCGAAGAGTCAAATCGGATGATCATTTTTGCCTCATTCGCGTTTTTAACCCGTTTTATTGCAACTGTGGTGGCTTTGTATGTATTGATGCAACATGCTGAAGCGTATATTTCACACCATTATCAATAAGACTGCTTGAAGCCCTGACACTCTAGGTAATATTTTTAAACCAGCAATAAGTTAAAAAAGACAAACATGACATGAAGAAAATAGAGTATCCAAATAGAATGAAAAGATTAAACCTCGTTTTTACGGCTCTCATCCTTACTTTGCTTGCTGGCTGTTCGTCAACTGCGGCAACCGATGATGAAAAAACAAGAGGTTATGCCCGTTCACATGAGCTTGTGGGTCAAGCTTCGTGGTATGGTAAAAAATACCACGGAAGGCTCACGGCAAGTGGTGAGCGGTATAACATGAGAGCCTATACAGCGGCTCATAAAACCTTACCTTTTGGGGCTATCGTGAGGGTTACAAATACAGCCAATAACAAAACGGTAGATGTCAAAATCAATGATCGAGGTCCTTTTGTGAAAGGCCGAGTCATTGACCTTTCTCATAAGTCATTTGAACAAATAGGTAACATCAATAAAGGCTTAGCGCCGATCAAAATTGAAATTCTTGATGATAGTAATACCTTTAGGTATAAGCACTAATCCCCTATTCAAATGTCCCTTGGACTGACTTGTGCAGCAGGCTGCTGCACAATCAAATTACATGTACATGCTAAGTCGTTTTCTTTAAGTAATTAATATTGCCAATGATACGAAAAGAACTGAACTACTCTGTTGAGTTTTTAACCGTCTGTACCTTAAAACTACCCCAGCAAACATGAGACCCACAATCAAAGCAATAAAACAAAACTGACGAACAAGATAGGAATGGTGACAACTGCACCAGTAGAAAGTGCAAGGAAATGATTTATTCACCCACTAACGACACTTCGTAATCAATATTAATCCCAAGAAAAATCGACATTTAACCGTTTTTTACGTTGACGTTACCCTAAGGGGATACTTTATACTGCATGCATAATCTTGAAGGTACGCTATGACATACACACTCCGAACAACTTGGATTATTGTGTTCAGCATTATTGCAATGCTGATGTCTAGCTATGTCTCTAGCGCACCGTCAATGGTAACAAAAATGCTGTGCTTTGGTCAGGAATCTATGACCCATCACTGTAGTAGCGACATGGCCGATTGTCACTCAATGACTGAGATGACAAGTCAACATAGTCATACCTCTTCTGATATTGCATTAATATCAAACAGTGACACTTGTACCGATTCATCAGACATGGTTCATAACTGCTGTTCCACGGTGTGTTTCAGTGTCTTCTATCCGATGCAATTACCCCAAGCACTTAGTGAATTATCCTACTCGTTGGCACTGTATCAGTCGTTTACGATTGGTGACAAAGTAGCACGTACCCAAACCTTACTTCGCCCCCCCTCCGCTTAGTTCTCTATCTCACAACAAAATATCCCTGAGCCTATTTGCCATTAAGTGCTATTGGCTTAGAAGTAAACCTATGCGTCGTTAGACGCCAAATATGGACAATTATTGTGAATATTGAACCAAGGTTAGTTGCGCTTTCAGTTTGCGCCAGCTTGGCGTTATTTCCATCTATCACTCTCGCAACGGCGACAGAGATGAACCCGACGGCTGAATTGCAAGAAAAATCAAACCAACTCAATCGGTTAATTCAAGCTGCGCTTACTCAAGATAACAGTAGAAAACAGTACTTTGCTCAGTCGCAAGCGATGCGGGAAACGGGTATCGCAAGTGCTACGCTCATGGACCCTAAATTGAAAGTCGGATTTGGTGGCCTCCCGGTCGACAGCTTTAAATTTGATGAAGACCCGATGAGTAATATATCGGTGGGTTTAATGCAGCAATTTGAGCGAGGGGCAACACTCGATCTGCAGCAGAAAAAAGCCGAACAACAAGCCGACGGCTTAGCTTTACAAGTGCGGGCCCGAGAACTAGACGTCGCAAATAGCATGACACAGTTATGGCTAGAGCTTGGCTATCAGCAGGCGGCTGAACAAATAATTCTAGCAAACCGTCGCTTAATGAAAGAAATGGAAAACTTCGTTCAAACCAACTATTCGATAGGTAAGAGTGAAGCGCAAGATCTGCTCAACGCGCAACTTCAAGTAAGCAAGCTTGATGAAAAATTACAGGCAAACGCACAGATGCAGCACCGCCTTATTTCTCAACTTTCTGAGTGGCTAGGTTCAAACTGGTTAGCTTCCACTGAAATATTAGAAGCAACAAACCAGCTCAACTGGCAACACCTTGAACAGAAACTCTCAGCGAGTGGTGATCCAACGAAGCATTACCAACTGCTTAACCAGCACCCTATGGTGAAGATGGCAGATGTCAGTATTTCAAGTAATCAAACTCAGGTTGAGCTTGCAGAACAAGCTTATACGCCTCAATTCGGCGTTGAAGTGATGTATGCCTATCGTCAGGCTAACAATATGATGGGAGAACCCGCATCCGATTTATTGAGCGCCTATCTAACCGTGGACATTCCATTGTTCACCGGTAACCGACAAGATAAAAACTTATCGGCTGCGCAATATCAAGTAGGTGCAGCAAGATCGCAAAGAGACTCTTTACTTGCTCAGATGAATGCAAAAGTGAACACCCTATTGGTTGATCGTGCCAATTTAAAGCAGCGTATAGATCGCTACCAAACCACCTTATTACCTCAAACTACAGCTCGTATTCGTGCAGTAGAGCGAGGTTATCAGAATAACACTGCGCAGTTTAATGATGTGATATCGGCTACAACCGATGAACTCGCTTTGCAATTGGAGCAACAACGCTTACTTGCAGATTTAAACATCGTAAACAGCAATCTCGCCTCTCTCCTAAGTGGTTTTGATTATCAGGTTGATATGCCTGAACTCTCTGATTATAAAAATAAATAAGGAATAAATAATGAGTTCAATAAAAGTTGCAACCATCGCATTATTGGTCGGCGGTGCTTTAGGGTTTGGTATCAATCATTTTCTATCGAATTCCTCCCACGATATGGGATCGATGACTAGCTCTGCAAATACTAGTTCTGCGAGTACTAGCTCAAGTGAGCCACTGTATTGGGTGGCGCCTATGGATCCAAATTATAAACGCGACAAACCAGGCCAGTCTCCAATGGGTATGGATTTAATTCCTGTATACGCTGATGACGTAGAAGGCGATAAGGACCAACCTGGCACTGTAAAAATTGACCCAGCTGTCGAGAATAATTTAGGGGTGAAAACAACCTCTGTTGCTCTTGAAGCACTTTCTCCACGGATCGAGACGGTCGGCTACGTCGCATTTGATGAAAGTAATCTGTGGCAGACCAACGTCCGTGTCGCTGGCTGGGTAGAAAAACTCTATATCAACGCCGTCGGTGAGAAAGTACAAAAAGGCGATGTACTGTTTTCACTCTATTCCCCTGATCTTGTAAAAGCCCAAGAGGAGTTGATCAGCGCCTACAAAACTGGCCGAAAAGGCATGGTTAAAGGTGCAACAGAACGATTAATCACTTTAGGGGTAGATAAAGCGCAAATTAAATCGATAACGCGCCGAGGGAAAGCCTCTCAGACTATTGAAATAAAAGCCCCTGCCGATGGCGTAATTGCAAGCCTGAATATCCGTGAAGGTGGCTACCTTTCGCCAGCACAAGCGGTGATCAGTGCAGGTCCTCTAGAGCATGTATGGGTAGATGCAGAAGTATTCGAACGTCAGGCGCACTGGATCACCTCTGGTAGTAATGCTGCCATGACGTTGGATGCGATTCCAGGCAAAGCATGGCAAGGTGAAGTGGATTATGTCTATCCAATCCTAGATCCCAAAACGCGTACCCTTCGTGTACGGCTTAAATTCCCTAACCCCGATGGTAAATTAAAGCCGAATATGTTCGCCAATATCACATTGAACCCCATTAGCGAAGACGCGGTGTTAACCATTCCAAGAGCATCCGTTATTCGCTCTGGCGGTATGACTCGCGTTGTCTTGGCGGAAGGCGAAGGTAAATATCGTTCAGCACGTGTTGAAGTCGGTAGAGAGGCTGGCGACAAGATTGAAATATTACAAGGGCTTAAACAAGGTGAGTACGTCGTGACCTCGGCTCATTTCATGTTGGATTCTGAATCTAGCCAATCTGCTGATCTATCCAGAATCAACGGTGTAGCACCACCAGCAGAAACCGTTTGGGCCAAGGGTGAAATAACGGATGTAATGGAAGGCCACCGCATGCTAACGATTAATCACCAACCCGTACCTGAATGGAACTGGCCAGGTATGGTAATGAATTTTACCTTTGCACAAGGTGTCGAGATGGCGTCGCTTACCAAAGGTCAGGCAATTGAATTCGAGATGCAAAAAACGGAATCGGGTCAATATGAGATCGTTGCTTATAAAGCTGAGGATAATCTTACCGCA
Organism: Photobacterium minamisatsumaniensis; assembly: GCF_050336695.1. NCBI lineage: Bacteria > Pseudomonadati > Pseudomonadota > Gammaproteobacteria > Vibrionales > Vibrionaceae > Photobacterium > Photobacterium minamisatsumaniensis. The sequence goes on from NZ_JAKJSI010000042.1 coordinate 24,650, forward strand.
GCAGAACTGTGGTTAACGGGTGATATTTCTATGCTCATGCCCGATTTTGGCATGATAACCCTCAAACACTTACCTGTAGCAGAGTGGAACTGGAATGCGGGTGAAATGAATTTTTCAGTGAGTGATGAAGCTGACTTATCAGGTTTTAATGAAGGCCAAAAAGTACGATTTCTTGTTGAGAGACAAGGCTCTGACTACCTTCTCAAGCAGCTTGAAGCCGCAGAGGTCTCACTATGATCAATGCAATTATTCGGTGGTCTATTCATAATCGCATTTTGGTACTTATTGCCACGCTTGCGATTGTGATTGGTGGCCTATATAGCGTTAAAAACACACCCGTCGATGCGATACCCGACTTATCTGATGTTCAGGTGATCATCAAGACCAGCTACCCTGGTCAAGCGCCACAGGTCGTTGAAGATCAAGTAACTTACCCTTTAACGACGGCAATGTTGGCCGTGCCGGGTGCGGAAACGGTTCGAGGCTACTCTTTCTTTGGTGACTCATATGTCTATATCATTTTTAATGATGATACAGACATGTACTGGGCACGCTCACGCGTATTGGAATACCTGAGCCAAGTCGCCCCTAAGCTACCCCCTAGCGCAAAACCAACGTTAGGTCCTGACGCCACGGGTGTGGGCTGGGTATACAGCTACGTGTTGCAAGATAAATCAGGACAGCATGACTTAGCAGAGCTACGCAGCCTACAAGATTGGTTCTTAAAGTACGAACTGCAAACCGTGGACGGTATATCAGAAGTCGCGACGGTAGGTGGTATGGTGAAGCAGTATCAGGTACAGATCGATCCTGCTAAATTGCGCGCATATGACTTAACGTTACAACAAGTCAATATGGCTATCCAAAACGGTAACCAAGAGATCGGTGCATCGGTTATTGAGGTCGCTGAAGCCGAGCACATGGTACGCACAACCGGGTATCTCACCAGTATTGAAGATATTCAATCATTACCATTAAAAGTAACCGATAAGGGTACACCGCTACTACTTGGTGACATTGCTGATATAAACCTTGGTCCTCAAATGCGCCGTGGTATCTCTGAGCTCAATGGCGAAGGCGAAGCCGTGGGTGGCGTCATTGTTATGCGCTTTGGTGAAAATGCGAGTGAGGTAATCGCAAGAACAAAAGACAAGTTGTCAGAGTTACAGCGTAGCCTGCCTGATGGTGTCGAAATTGTCGCCACTTATGACCGTTCAACATTAATTGATGCTGCAGTTGAAAACCTTTGGAAAAAGCTAGCAGAAGAGTTCATCGTGGTTGCGGTAGTGTGTGCGCTATTCCTATTCCACATTCGTTCATCACTGGTTATTGCGCTGAGTTTGCCCGTGGGTATTCTGGGGGCATTTATCGTGATGCATTGGCAAGGCATTAACGCCAATATCATGTCGTTAGGCGGCATTGCGATTGCGATAGGGGCAATGGTTGATGGCGCTATCGTCATGATCGAGAACGTACACAAACACATTGAACGAACGCCACTAACGGACAAAAACCGCTGGCAAGTGATTGGTAAGGCCGCAGAAGAAGTAGGTACGCCACTGTTCTTCTCACTACTAATAATCACGCTGAGCTTTGTTCCTGTTTTTGCCTTAGAAGGTCAAGAAGGCAAAATGTTCTCCCCTCTTGCCTTTACCAAAACCTATGCCATGGCAGCCGCTGCTGGTTTAGCGATTACATTAGTCCCCGTCCTTATGGGGTACTTTATCCGAGGCAACGTATTACCAGAGCATAAAAACCCCGTGAATCGTGGCTTAGTCGCGCTTTATAGGCCCTTGCTAAACGTCAGCCTTAAATACCCTAAAGTAATGATCGTACTGGCGCTAGGCTTAATGGCGTCGGCTATTTACCCTACGAGTAAATTAGGTAGCGAGTTCATTCCGCCTTTGGATGAAGGTGATTTGATGTACATGCCAACGACGTACCCCGGTATATCGGTAGGTAAAGCACGTGAACTTCTTCAGCAAACCAATAAGCTCATCAAAACCGTACCTGAAGTTGAGACGGTATGGGGCAAAATTGGCCGCGCTGAAACGGCAACCGACCCAGCACCGCTCACCATGATTGAAACTGTTATCCAATTCAAACCACGTGAAGAATGGCGTGATGGCGTAACAACGGAGTCACTGCGTAAAGAGTTTGATGATCTGATTCAGTTTCCGGGTATAACCAATGCATGGGTCATGCCAATCAAAACGCGGATTGATATGCTCGCCACTGGTATAAAAACCCCAATAGGGATCAAAATTGCTGGGCCTGATCTAAAAGTGATAGAGCAAATTGGTACTCAGCTCGAACCTATTTTGAATGGTGTAGAGGGAACAGCATCTGTTTATGCAGAACGGGTTGCTGGCGGACGATATGTAACAATCGATATTAAGCGTCGTGCCGCTGCCCGCTATGGTTTAAACATTAAAGATGTACAGCAAGTTATCTCAACAGCTGTTGGAGGAATGAACGTAGGCGAAACCGTCGAAGGCTTAGAACGCTACCCAATCAATGTTCGTTACCCACAAGATTACCGTGATTCTGTCGTAAAACTGCAAAATTTACCGCTTGTCACACCCAATGGTGCTCGTATTGCGTTGGCAGATGTCGCAGATATTCGCTACGAAGACGGTCCTCCTATGATCAAAACCGAAAACGCCCGTCCTAACGGCTGGGTATTCGTCGATATTGATGAGCGTGACTTAGGTTCTTATGTAATTGATGCTCAACAAGTGGTTGCAGAACAATTACAACTACCTGCTGGTTACTCCATTGCATGGTCTGGGCAATATGAATACATGGAACGCGCCAAAGAACGTTTGAGCATTGTTGTGCCAATCACTATCGCCATTATCATGTTACTGCTTTACTTCAGCTTCCGCCGGGTTGGTGAGGTAATGATTATCATGCTGACTCTACCACTCGCTATGGTGGGCGGTTTATGGCTGATGCACATTCTTGGTTATAACTTCTCAATTGCCGTGGGGGTTGGCTTTATTGCATTAGCCGGTGTTGCCGTTGAAATTGGTGTCATCATGTTGGTTTACCTCAATCAGGCATGGCATTACAAAAAGCTTGAAGCAGAAGAAAGTCAGCAGACACTTCAGAGTATGGATTTAACAGAAGCGATTCGCGAAGGAGCTGGTTTACGCGTTCGGCCCGTTATGATGACCGTACTCACCGTTATCATTGGCTTAATTCCCATTATGTATGGCGAAGGGGCTGGTTCAGAGGTTATGCAGCGCATTGCCGCCCCGATGATTGGCGGTATGGCTTCAGCTCTACTGCTCACACTATTGGTTTTACCCGCAATTTTTAAGCTGTGGAAACAGCGTGAATTTACCAAACCTTCAAGAACGAATTAATAACGATCTTCCGCCCTTACTGCACCTGTAGTAAGGGCCATTGACCAATTTAATTAAGGAAAAATCATGAAAAAGATACTACTAACTCTCACTCTAACACTGATGACCGCAACAACTTACGCCGAGATGGATCATGGTAAAATGAACCACGGTGAGATGGATCACGGCCAAATGAACCACAGTGAAATGGATCACAGCAAAATGGATCATTCCAACATGATGAATATGGAAGGTATGTCTGATGTTGGCATGCCAGCAAAAGGGGCGAAACCAGATAAAGTCATCCATGTGCTATTAAGTGATGACATGAAAATAACCTTTAAGAAAGAAGTCAACATTGAACCAAACGATGTCGTTCAATTTGTAGTGATGAACACAGGTAAGATCGATCACGAATTTTCTATTGGCTCTGTGAAAGAGCAACTAGAGCACCGTGAAATGATGAAGACAATGGGTAGCCACGCTCATGATTCAGGTAGCACTGTAACGGTAAAACCAGGTAAAGCTAAGCAGTTACTATGGCACTTCCATGGTGATAATAACGTTGAGCTTGCTTGTAACATTCCGGGACATGCAGAGGCTGGTATGGTTAAAAAAGTAACGCTGCAGTAACAGTCCGTTATGATCAAACCTTACCCGGCAATTTATCTGGGTGAGGTTTTTCCCCTTTATGTTACGTTTCTAAATTAAGTCTATTCTTGATCAGACCAGTAGCAAAGGAGATAAGTATGATCCATCAAATAGTGCTGTTACTCATGGCTCCGGTATTGTTACCCCAAGCACTATATGTAAGAAAATCGACTCCTCGATTAAAGGAAGCGGCAGGCTCAAGAAATGGGGTCGCGGGCAGCGGAAAAAATTTACGTCTATTACTCATTGGCGACTCTGCTGCTGCCGGTGTTGGCGCAGAGCACCAATCTCAAGCACTGGCGGGAAGAGTTGTTAATGCGTTAAGTGACTCGTTCCAATTAGATTGGCAGCTAATTGCGAAAACAGGTGTTACTACCAAGCAAACCTGTAAAAAAATTGCCCAGCAATCGAAACAGGATTTCGACATTGTTATTGTTTCTTTAGGCGTAAATGATGTTACAAAGCCGCTAAGTTCAACGGAATGGATAAAGCAGCAAAAAGAGCTTATTGAATTGATACGACAGAGCTTTTCAAGCCAACAGATCATTCTCACAAAAATCCCCCCTATGGAAAAGTTTCCTGCGCTCCCCCACCCTCTACGTTGGTATTTAGGCAGTAAGGCGAAAACCTTCAACAGAAAACTAGAACATTGGGTTGCCACACAGAATGATTGCGAGTTAATTCATATTGAACACGATTTGGGTCCTCAACATATGGCGAGTGATGGTTTCCATCCTGGCCCTGCTATTTATGACGTCTGGGGGAGCACGGTAGCCGACGTGATAAAGTCTCGTTGGTGAATATCGCCTTGCCACTTGTGACAAAATAGCACGCTATTCGGTACTGTTAAGTTTTGACAGGGCTAACATTATTCGCACACAAAACTCGTTACACTCCGCGCCACTTATTCCCTGAGCGAATTTTTGCAATACATCATGGCAACAATTAAAGACGTCGCAACCCATGCTGGTGTATCTACAGCCACTGTATCCCGTGTGATCAACCAATCAGCGTATGTCGAACCTGTTACCTTAGAACGGGTTCAAAAAGCGATAAAGGCGCTGAACTATCAGAGAGACGCTCGAGCTTCCGCGTTAGCGAGTCGATCGAATAATACACTTGGTTTATTAACCGGAAACCTCGCTGATCCCTTCTTTGCGCTCATTGCAAAACATGTCGAACAAGTGGCTCGTGAATACAATTGCCAATTAGTTGTTGTGAGTGGTGGCCATAATGCCCAGCGAGAAAAAGAAGGCCTCGATTTTTTAATTAGCCAAGGTTGTGAAACCATGGTTATACATTCAAAGATGCTGGATGATGCAACGCTATTACGTTATAGCGCCCAACTCCCCGCCATGGTTTTACTCAATCGAACCATACCTCAAATTGCTAACCGATCGGTATGGGTTGATAACCGCAGTGGTGCTGCTGAATCTGTCAAATACCTAATTTCTCAAGGCCACCGAAAAATAGCGTGTATCAGTAGCGACTTACCGATTGAAGACCGTGCCGATCGCCTAAACGGCTATCGTGATGCTATGGCAAATGCAAATTTACCCATTGAGTCCGGCTGGGTTATTAATCAAAGCTTCAGTGAACAAGGTGGAGAACTCGCAGGGCAACAACTCTTAGACCAATGCCCAGAAGTGACCGCTGTTGTCACCTTTAACGATGTAATGGCAGCGGGATTAATGGCCAACCTGCAAGAACACGGTGTGAGTGTACCCAACGATATCTCTATTATCGGCTTTGATGATGTATTACTTGCCCGCTATCTTTATCCACGCCTAACGACCATGCATAACCCTATCGCCGACATGTCTACACATGCAGCAAAGTTAGCCTTACAGCTAAAAAAGACTGGATATACCCCACCGGCACAACACCGTTTTGATGCCACTCTGGTGTGTCGTCAAACAGTTTCAAACCTTAATATGAGTAAAAAAGCACTAAAAACGTGATGCACAACACATGTACCTTCCTCATGTAAGCGCTTACATGAAACGGATAGGTATGTCGCATTTCCAAGCATCAACACCTCTTACCATGATGCTATTGAAACAAACCTGTACATCTACAAGAAGAGGACAACACAATGACAAATACAAAGCCTCTACCATCATTGACGCTGGCGATAGCACCTATCGCCGTCATGTTTGGTTTATTGGCAATCGGCTACGGCGTAATGGGATTACGCATCGAGCCATTACTCCTTGTATCTGCCGCTTTCACTGGCTTTATTGCAACAAGGATGGGTTATAGCTGGGATGACATCATGTCAGCGATTGTTGAAAAACTAGCTAAAGCTATGCCTGTTATTCTAATTTTAGTTTCAGTTGGCGGCTTGATTGCCAGTTGGATGATTAGTGGCACGATTCCCTACATGGTGTATTGGGGCCTTAAGGTTATTAGCCCTGAATATATTCTTATTGCTGCTTTCTTTGTGACCAGTGTTGTTTCTGTCTGTACGGGTACCTCTTGGGGGTCTGCTGGTACAGTTGGTGTTGCTTTAATGGGGGTTGCAGCAGGTCTTGATGTATCTCTCGCAGCGGCGGCTGGTGCGGTTGTATCTGGCGCATATTTCGGTGATAAAATTTCGCCACTTTCAGACTCTACTAATTTTGCGCCTGTTGTCTCAGGCACTACATTGTATGAGCATATTCAGCACATGCTCTACACTACGCTTCCAGGTTTTGTGATTGCGTCAGTTGTATTCTATTTCGCGGGCCAAAACAGTGATGTTGCCAGTGTTGCTGAACCTCAGAAGGTTGTCGAAATTTTAGCTGGGCTTGAAAGCCTATATACGCTCAATATCTTCCTAATACTTCCACCAGCAATGATCCTTTGGGGTGCAGTCACTAAGAAGCCAGTGATCCCTCTAATGCTAACTGCATCTGCTATTGCACTGGGTTTAGGGATGATTTTGCAAGGTTTTACGCTACAACAAGGTTTCCAAGCCTATGTTGACGGCTTTAATATCAGCATGTTTAGCGACAACGGTCACCTTGTCGATGGCCTAGTGCCCGATATCGCGAAGCTTCTAAATCGTGGTGGACTGTTCTCGATGATGAGCACCATTCTTCTTGTACTGTGTGCTTTTGCTTTCGCGGGTATTCTTAGCCTAACAGGTGCACTGAATGTTGTTCTCGGCCACTTCCTTCACCTAATAAAAAGCACTGGCCAGCTGATCCTTTCTACCGTAATCGCAACCCTTACTGTGGTATTCACAACGTCAGATGGCAAGCTAGCGCTGCTTATCCCCGGTGAACTATTCCAAGATGCTTATCGCAAAATGGGGCTAGATACTAAAAACCTTTCTCGAACAATTGAAGATGCCGGCACCATTATTGAGCCTCTAGTCCCTTGGACTGCGGCAGGTGTTTACATGGCAGGTACACTGGGTGTCTCTACGCTCGATTACTTACCTTGGGCAATCCAATGTTACACAGGCGTTATCTTTGCCATCATTTACGGCTTTACGGGTTTTGGTATTGCCAAAGCACCTGTTAATGAAGTGCATGCAAATAAAGAACAACAAGCAGAAAATCAATCAGCCATTGCTGAAGCGAAATAAGGTAACACCATGACAATAACTTTCGACCACGTTCATGATCGCCGTTCTACCGGCTCTCTAAAATGGGATTTCATGACCGAAAAACTAGGGCTCGATTCCGAAGAGCGCCTTCCAATGTGGGTATCGGATTATGATTTCCAAGCCCCACCAGCGGTACTGGAAGCCCTAAACCAACGTATTGAGCATGGTATTTTTGGTTATGCCGAGCGTAACAATGAGTACTACCAAGCGATCATCAATTGGTACCAGAAGCAACACGGGATCAATATAGATCAAGATTGGATCACCACAGTACACGGTGTACTGCCGGGCCTATCGATGTTGATCCAAATGCTAACCAAGTCTGGCGAGCAGGTAGTGATGCAAACTCCAGGTTATGGCTCTTTCCGTAAAATCACCGAGCTGAACGATCGTGAAATTGTCGCTAACCCGCTGGTTAATGATAACGGCGAATACCGGATGGATCTTGCCCACCTTGAGCAATGCTTTGAGCAAGGCTGTAAGGTAATGATCTTCTGTAATCCGCATAACCCAGTGGGTAAGGCGTGGTCGCAAAGTGAAATATTGGCACTTGCTGAACTGTGCGAACGCTATCAGGTATGGTTATTGAGTGACGAGATCTGGGGTGACTTGGCAATGCCGGGCCATCAATACCACTCGGCACTCTCGCTACCTGAGCATTTGCAGCAACGACTTATCGTTGCGACTGCAGCGAGTAAGACATTTGGCCTGTCGTCGCTACGCATCTCCAACTTCATGATCCCCAATGCCGATGTAAAATCCGCGTTTGTCCGCAGGCTCGATGCCCATGGTATGGATGTGTATAACAGCTTGGCAATGTGCGCGGCGACGACCGCTTATCAGACTTCAAGCGATTGGCTTAATGCGCTGAAACTTTACTTACAGGGCAATGTCGATACCCTATCGACTTTTATTGAGCAAGAATTGCCAATGCTTAAGTTCTTGTCACCGCAAGCAGGTTACTTAGCGTGGTTAGACTGCCGCCAGCTTGGCATCGATGATGCGACGCTGGAAAAACGCCTTATCGATGCGGGGATCGTTCCGAGTATGGGTATTGCATTTGGCACTGAAGGTACTGGGTTTATCCGATTAAACTTAGGATGCCCGCGAGAAACCTTGCTTGAGGCTTGCCAGCGATTGAAAGCGGCTTTGGCCGAATAAGTTTCTTCGCAGCCAACAGCGTTTAGCTTTCATCAGCAGCAAAACCGACAAAGGATCTGACCAAGTCAGATCCTTTTTTATGGCAGATAGAATAGTTAACTTTCTTGATTGGCTTGAAAATCATAATCACGCACAACACTGGCGACACGGATTCTGAACTTGTCAAAAAATGCCTCCTTACCTTGGCGTTGTGCTTCTTTATGTTCTGCGAGGTTGCGCCAGCGTGCTACTGACTCTTCATCACGCCAGAATGATAATGAGAGTATCTTGGACTCATCACTGAGGCTTTTGAACCGCTCGACAGATATAAACCCATCGATTTGTTCCAGCATAGGCTTAATTGAAGCGGCGATGTCAATATAGTCATCCTTTTTGTCCTCGAATACATGGACTTCAAAAATTACAGCGATCATTGTTTGTGTTCTCTGTTGGGAAATAAATATGTCTTTCTTGTGGAATAACCAATGTAGGTAATTTAAAGCCTGAAATGCTCTTCAGCTTCGTATTGTTTCAAGTAAAATCTTACGATGAATTATATAAGCAACATATTCGATAAGGAAGCCGGGGTTCATAGCGAATAGCACGAGTCCTTCCTGTAATTGTATATATCTAGCCACCTAATTCATGGTTAATAAATAGGCTAAAGATCTCACTTTGATAACACAGTTAACACTGTGATCACATTTAGACCATACTTTAACTTACTGCAGCCCTCTTTTGTATATACATTATTGTCAATTACACAAGGAGAGTGCTATGAATCAAATTAGTGAATCTACCCCCTCTGATGCCCACCTTTGGCTTAGGCTATTGGGGTTAAGTAGTATCGGGATCTTTATCTTTTTTATACCAATCACCTTTAACGATAAACAAAGTATCCCACTAGACCACATTGTTACCTACCTCAAAACGAGCCTCGGCAGTGGCGCGGCATGGTATGCAGTCGCTATGATAGTTGCAGGGGCAATCTATCCTATAGTGACGGGAAAGTGGCGGAACAACACGACGGAAAAAGTATTTTTATTGCTTAAATGGCTGGGTGTTATTGCTTCTATATTTGCAGTGACTAAATCGGGCCCGGCAATTTTGCAAGAACCAGATATGTTACCCTTTTTATTCAACAAGCTCGTCATATCTGTCGGTTTAATTGTCCCTGTTGGTTCAGTATTTCTCGCTTTCTTAGTCAGTTATGGCTTATTAGAAACAATCGGGATTTTATTGCAGAAGCTGATGCAACCGGTATGGAAAACACCGGGAAGAAGTGCCATCGATGCCGTTGCTTCATTTGTAGGTAGCTATTCCATCGGTCTTTTGATAACAAATCGTGTATACGTTGCTGGCCACTATAGTGCACGTGAAGCTGCCATCATCGCGACAGGTTTTTCTACAGTTTCAGCAACCTTTATGATCATTGTTGCCAAAACCTTAGATCTGATGCCAGTCTGGAACCAATATTTCTGGCTGACCCTTCTTATCACTTTTATTGTCACAGCAATCACGGTTCGGCTTCCTCCGTTATCACGTATGAATAATGAAGCTCAACACAGAGAGCCAACGGCAATAAAAGGAAGCCGGCTGAAAGTGGCGATTGAAAATGGCCTTTCGGTAGCAGAAAAAGCACCGCCTATCGGCAGAAATATATTGGATAACTTCAAAGATGGATTAGTCATGACCATCAGCATCTTGCCATCTATTATGTCCGTAGGTGTGATAGGTTTGTTGGCAGCAAAATATACCCCAATATTTGATTGGCTCGGGTACCTGTTCTACCCCGTCACAATGCTATGGGGGTTAGAAGAAGGGATGCAGCTTGCTAGAGCAAGTGCTGCAGGGTTAGCGGAAATGTTTTTGCCAGCCCTGCTGATGAAAGATGCAGATATTGTGGCACGATTCTCCGCTGGTGTGGTTTGTGTGTCATCTATTCTGTTTTTCTCTGCGTCCATTCCTTGCATTCTAGCAACTAAAATCCCGCTGAGTGTGTTACAGCTTGTCCTTATATGGTTTGTACGAACCTTCCTAAGCTTAATGCTGGCGATTCCTACCGCATTACTGCTATTTGGATAATTGGCTTACATTGAATAAGCAAGACGCATCATCTATCTGTTTATGCGTCTTGCTGTTCCATGCTTATCGCCGATTCAGGATCAGCCTGTATGAGTTGTTCTATTAAATATTGCCTTGCAGGCGTCTCAGTGACGTGCGGCATAGACCACAGGGATACTGGAATCGCCAATGTATCGCAGCTCTCTTCGATCGTAATGTGCCTTAAGATGTTTTGTTCAACTAGCGGCTGCACGGTGCTCTGTGGAAGCATGCTCCAGCAATCAAAGCTTTGTAACAGGCTAATTAGCAAGTGGATATTGGACATTTGGTCAATATGCCGACCAACACAATACAGTTCACGTAATACTGGCTGGGTGAGATCAGTGATGGCTAATTGGCGGTAATTGACGAGATCTTTCACCGATATTGATGCTGGGATGTTGGCCGAAACAGAGCAAACAGCTGACATAGGCATGTTCATAAAATGTATCGGGTAAATTGAGCTATGACTACTGCCATCAGGAACCAAAACTAATCCGAGATCGAGTCGCTTGTCGAGCAAGCCTGTTTTCACTTCACTCCTAGTACATGAATGCCAATGAACCACCGTGTGGGGGTAAGCGAGACTGAATTGCTGCATCGCATAAGAAATGATATCAGCAGGAATTAGCTGAGACAGGCCAACATTAATTTCTGTTTCAGAGTCATCGTATTGCGTGGTGGCTATGCTAGCAAATGAATTGGATTCGAGAACAAGCCGATGTGCATAAGGTAACAGATTCTTCCCCTTTTCCGTTAGCACTGGAAATTTTCCTGTGCGATCGAATAGCTCATAACCCAAATCAATTTCAAGGTTTCGTATTATCTGACTGACCGTTGAGCGATCTTTGTTTAGCTGTCTTGCCGCTCGACTAAAATTCCCTGTTTGTGCAACGCAAACAAATGCCGCAATTTGCTGAAAGCTAAAATTCATACGTGGATTGAGTCCCCGGTTATCGATTTTATTGCCTGATAAAAATCATACATGATTATCGGAAAAAGAAACGTGGAGAAGGCAATGAAAAAAACACTACTCACTCTAGCAATCTGCTTTAGTTCAATTTCACCGATTGCTAACGCAACTCAAGAGACCCTACTCGATACCGTTGGCGCAGATAAAGAGCGTCTAATCTCTATCTTTGAGCACATTCATGCCAATCCAGAAATTGGATTTATGGAATTTGAAACGGCTAAGATTGTGGCAGATGAGCTGCAAAAACTTGGTTTCGAAGTCCATGACGGAATCGCCCGCACAGGTATTGCGGCCGTGCTGAAAAATGGTGAAGGGCCAACCGTCATGTTTCGTGCGGATATGGATGCATTGCCAATAAAGGAAGAAACAACCCTTTCATATAAACCAACAAAGCCATCCAAAGATCGTTTTGGAAACGATGTGTGGGCTATGCATGCTTGTGGCCATGACGTACACACAACCTGGTTGATTGGAATTGCAAAACAGCTGGCCGAGCGAAAAGATGACTGGCAAGGCACCCTTGTTCTTGTCGCTCAACCTGCGGAAGAACTCATTCAAGGTGCAACAGCGATGGTGCAAGATGGCCTGTATGAACTCATTCCAAAGCCCGACATTTTGATTGCGGGCCACACCCACCCGGTTTTACCAGCCGGCTCGGCTGCCATTTCTGATGGTCGTCGTATGGCAGGTACAGACCAAATTGATGTCACGATCTACGGTGTGGGCGGGCACGGTTCAATGCCACATGGCGCTATTGACCCCATTGTAATGTCTTCGATGGCTGTGATGGGCTATCAAACCATCGTCTCGCGTAAACTTGACCAAATTGAGCCTGCAGTACTGACTGTCGGTGCGCTCAATTCGGGTGATGAAGCCAACATCATTCCTGATTCAGCCGAGTTAAAAGTCAATTTACGTTGGTATCGTGAAGCTGAACGTACCGCGATGATCGAGGGGATCAAAGATGTTACAGATAACATCGCTAAGATGTACGGTGTCCCCGAAGATCGCATGCCTCGCTATCAGATGAATGGTTATTCGACACCGGTTATCAATCCGCTAGCGCAAACTGAACAGGCCAAACAAGCCCTTGTTGCAGCGCTAGGTGATGACAATGTATATAACGGATTCCCTCCCGTTATGGGGTCGGAAGATTTCCACATGCTTACTAGCCCATACCCAGAAGTCCCTGTTGTATTTGTTGAGATTGGAGCAGCAAGTAACGAGACGTGGAGCAATTTTGTCGAAAATGGCCAGTTGCCTAAATATCTAAATCATAACCCGAACATTGTCATGGATCCAGGCTCTGTGCCTGCAGGTACGGTGGCATTAAGCTCAGTAATCCTAGAATTTCTGAACCAAAAATAGTTCTTAGACAACAAAATAGTATTAAACAACTATCCGCTCCCATTTCCATATGAAACAACTGTTTGCAGGGACGCAAACAGCTCCTAAAAGCACGGTCATAAAATTATGCAAGCAGCATTCATTCGCACAATGCAAGGAAAAACCGCCTACGATGAATAACTTTATGGTGCTGCTGTCATTTTCAGCAACTGCTTTGTGTTCCCCTGATTTTCAACGCTAGTTCAAAGAAATAGCCTCATGATTTTGCTAGCGTAGCCCAAACTCGAACTATCCTGCATTATCATGAAACTCAGCCAACTAAATGCTTTTAAAGCCGTCATTGAATGCCAAACTGTTACCGCTGCTGCCGAGCGACTTCATCTCAGCCAGCCCGCTGTAAGCCGCTTATTATCCAGCTTAGAGTCGCGGCTAGGGTTTAAATTGTTTATTCGCAAAGGCAACCGCCTAGAACTCAGCAACGAGGGACAAGCATTTTATCTTGAGGTCGCCAAAGTATTCGATGCCGTCGCCGGTTTAGATCAAGTGGCTCATTCTATTCGTTCAAGTCACTTTGGTAGCCTGAATATTGCAGCCATGCCCCTACTATCCAATGCTTTTTTACCACGTGTCGTAGCAACCTTCCTAAACCAAACGCCAAAACTAAAACTGGGATTCAAAACCTATCGCTCAGAAGACGTCGTACGTCGGGTACAAAGCCAAACTGCCGATATCGGGTTTGCCTTTGTTGATGACATCGTGGCTGGGGTGAAAGCCCAGCGTGTCGAATGTGAGTGTGTTTGCCTAGTTCCGGCCAACTCACCACTAGCAAAACGCAAAGCCATCGACATCTATGACATTGCAGACCAAGTATTAATCCGCCATGAAAAAGACGCCACCCAACGCCAAATAGATGCGTTACTGAGACGCTACAACCTATCGACTATCGAGCATATCGAAGTGTCACTCGCCAGCACTGCAGCCGCTCTCGTTAAAGAAGGGGTTGGTATTGCGATCACCGACCCGTTTACCGCAGTGATTGAAAGCGAGCACCCGCACGTTGTCATGCGACCGCTCGTCTTTAACCTATCGTTTGAATTTGACATTCTTTACCCAGCGCTCAAACCCATCCACCGCCATGCCGAGCACTTCATCGAACAATTTATGCTATTGGCCGACGATCTAGATGTGCAGTTGAAAATAGGACCGATGAGAGATCTCGATGGGTAACAATGGGATCACATCACACTTAGCTTGAATGTGTTTCCTCGGGAAATGATGATTTTTAATCTTTAAAAATCATAACGATAATATCAGCCGGTTTTTATAGCATTACTTTTTTGCATGGCTGTTTGTTCCTTTGGCATTGGCGATAAAACACGATAATTCCTTACTGTAGCCAAAACAACGACACACATTAAAAGGAATAATCATGACAAATCGTGTCTCTATCATTGGCTCGGGAAATGCCGGATTAACAGCAGCTTATCACTTTACCAAACAAGGGGCTGATGTCTGCCTTTATGGCAGCCCGGGCTTTGATCAACCACTGAAAGATATTGAACAGCGCGGTGGTATCGAAGCCCTTAGCCACTTCAATGATGTAGCGCTCACTTTCTCCGGTTTTCATCCTATCGACAAGATCAGCCGAGACCTGAAAGAAACCCTTGCTTATTCCAATATTGTGGTGCTTCCGGTTCCCTCGTTTGCCCAAGAGCCTTTGTTTATCGAAATGCTACCTCATCTTCGTGATGGTCAAATCGTCATGCTGATGCCAGGGAATTACGGCTCGTTGGTACTCAATAAAATCAAGCACGAAAAAGGTTATGGCGAACTTGATATTACTTTTGTCGATGCTATCTCAATCCCTTGGGCTACCCGTATTGTCGGGCCTGCCCAGTTGGCGATATTGGGTATGAAAGAGTTCCTGCCCGTTGCAGCCTTCCCAGCCAAGCACACACAAATGGCTATCGATGCCCTTCAAGCTGTAATGCCACTTCCCCTTACCGCACTCAGTAACGTCATTGAAGCTGGATTGGAGAACATTAACTTCGGTGGCCACCCGCTGCTCACAACACTGAATATGGGTCTACTGGAAAACTTTGATGGCCAATTCAACTACTACAAGGACTGCTGCTCTGTTTCAACTGCCAAAGCCGCGGCGGTAATGGAAAATGAACGCCTAGCTATCGGCAAACAACTAAACCTGTTGTTAAAACCGGAGCTGGATGCAATGAATGCGCTTTACAGCATGGATTGTAAAACCGTTTATGAAGCCAACCGAACTTCTGAAACGCACGGCAAACTTAATAGCGCACCAAATTCAGCGAGTAATCGTTATATCACCGAAGATGCTGCTTACTTGTTGGTGCCTTGCTTTGAACTTGGCCAACTTACCGGGATCGATACACCAATGATCACAGCATGCCTGCACATTGATAACGCCTATAACGACACGGACTATTTCACCACAGGTAGAACATTGAAAAAAATGGGACTTGATAACCTTTCAGCCCACGAAATCATGGACTTTGTAGCGTAAGCCAAGCGCAATTGACAAATATGGGGCCTAGGCCCCATAAAGGACGAAACAATGAGTAAATTAAAATTTCCTTCTGCCTATACAATCTTAATGCTGCTTACGGTGCTCATGGCACTGCTCACTTGGATGATCCCAGCAGGTCAATACCAGATGGAGCTCAACGAGACACTGGGTAAGCTGGTTCCGGTTGTTGGCTCGTACCAAACTGTCGAGGCGAACCCTCAAGGTATCATTGATATTTTGATGGCCCCTATTCAAGGTTTTTACGATCCATCAGACTATGTTGCCCGGGCCGTTGATGTCGCCATATTCGTATTAGTTATCGGTGGCTTTCTGGCGGTCGTAACCGAAACCGGCGCCATTGATGCGGGTATCGCAGGAACAATGAAGCGTCTTGCTGGTCGGGAAAAATGGATGATCCCAATCCTCATGGGGCTTTTCGCTCTGGGCGGTACTGTTTATGGTATGGCCGAAGAAACAATTCCCTTCTATGCCTTGCTAATTCCAGTAATGATTGCAGCAGGCTATGACAGCATCGTTGGTGTCGCCATTATTATGGTGGGCGCAGGCATCGGTTGCCTAGGCTCGACCATTAACCCTTTTGCCACTGTTATCGCTTCCAATGCTGCCGAAATCAACTTTATGGAAGGGTTTGCGCTTCGGGCCGTGATCCTGATCCTTGGTTGGCTGCTCTGTGTCTTTTATGTCATGCGATACGCCGAACGCGTTAAGAAAGATCCCTCACGATCTATTGTTGCCCACCAGCATGACGAAAACCTGAACCATTTCCTTCATGGCAAACAGAAAGAGACGCCCGAGCTATCCAATACCCGTAAAGCGGTGTTAGCCATTTTCGCCCTGACATTTGTCGTTATGATGTGGGGTGTGTCCGCAGCAGGTTGGTGGATGGCAGAACTTTCCGCTCTGTTTATTGGCTCAAGTATCTTAGTCGGTTTTGTTGGCCGTTTATCTGAAGCGGAAATCACCGACAGTTTTGTCAATGGCGCCAGAGATCTACTTGGTGTTGCCCTTATCATTGCCATTGCCCGCGGCTTAGTCGTTGTCATGGATAACGGTAATATCACGCACACAATCCTGAACTACGCGGAAGGCCTACTGGGCGGATTAAACGAAGTCGCGTTTATCAATGCAATCTACTGGGTTGAGGCAGTACTTTGCCTTGTTGTCCCTTCATCATCAGGTCTGGCTGTACTTTCAATGCCTGTATTGGCCCCTTTGGCTGATTTTGCAGGGGTCAGCCGAGAGTTAGTCGTCACCGCTTTCCAATCTGCATCAGGGCTTCCTAACCTTGTTACACCAACATCTGGCGTTGTGATGGGTGGCCTTGCCATCGGGCGCGTTGCCTACTCATCTTGGCTCCGTTTTATTGGCCCGCTAATTGGTATCCTGACACTAATGATTATGGCCTTGCTCAGTATCGGTGTGATTATCGCCTAACACTCAGATAATCTATCCAAACGTCTTGCAGCCATACTGAAACAATAGAAAGTGAGCAATTACATAACACTGTGCTTGCTCGTTTTCACTCTAGTGATATAGAGACAAATAGTTAGGCACGTGGCTGACTTTAACCGCGAAATAACAAATCAGCCGAGAAAGTCCTCGGCTGATTGATTTCATTGAATTAAAGGAATGGAATGGTCTTTTGTGGGAAAGGCTCCAAAGATGGGAACAGCTTTTCTACATCAAGGTAATCATCGAACCACTTAGCCAGTGTCGCATTGACCTGGTCGGCAGCAATCCCCGGAATAAGGCGGCCATTATTGTAATCAAACTTACTACCCGGAGTTAAATCCGGCCACTCGCCATAAGCTTTACCACCATTAACCGCACCACCCATCACCAACTGATGACCAGCCCAACCATGATCAGTACCCGTATCATTAGCCATTAGGCGGCGACCAAAGTCTGACATGGTAAAGGTAGTCACATTGTTCAGCATGTTGATATCTTTCAGTTCTTGATAGAAATCAGCCATAGCATCAGCAAGTTGCTCTAACAGTGCATGATGTGCATTTTTCTGGTTATGGTGAGTATCAAAACCGCCTAATCCAACAAAGTACACTTGCCTGTGATGCCCCATCTCTGCATGCTTCTCGATTAACTTAGCTGTGGTATGCAGCTGTTCGCTTAAAGAACTTCGAACCGTGTCATCATCTTCTTCACCCAGCAAATCAGCGAGCCTCTCATTTTGATAGTATCTGCTCGACATCACGTCAGCATAATTATCTTTGAAAAGGTTATTAAACTGACGGTCAAAGTGATATTCCATTGCCAAACGGCGCTCATCTTGATCCAACCCGTTATATTTACCAGCTCCACCGCCAGTCATCACCATTTGCTCGTATACATCATTGCGCAGCCATTTTTGTTCACCATTCAATGACATCATTGGCGACAAATCATTAGACATGTAGACGCTTTCAACCATACGCCCAGCCCAGCCTAGTTTATCATCCATATTGAGTGCGCCTGACTGCCACATGGTTTGCTGTAGGTTATGTGCCATGAGGAAATCAGGAACAGGGTGTGGGTTAACTTGGTCGATGATTGGACCAACCAATTGCCCTGAGTTGACAATAACGGTTGCATTGCCATCCTCAAACATATCTTTGAGGTTTGCCATTGCAGGGTGTAAACCAAGGCTAACTGCAGAACTATTATCTCCAGCTTCTGATTTAATATCGATATTAACTAGATCATTTCTATCAAGTGCAAGGCTTGGCCGTGCTTTTCTGTAAACTTCATGGGGATCGGCATCAACAGGTACCACCATGTTATAGGCGTCATTGCCACCAAACAGAAAAATACAAACGAGGGCTTTAAACCCGTCATCACCAGCAACAGCTTGTTTGCTCAATGATAGACCCGGTACTGCTGATAATGCGCCAAGTGCAGTAGAGCTTTTTAAAAAGTGGCGACGTGACATCTTCATGGCTTACTCCTGGCAACGGAAATCAGGTGAACATTGAATAGCAAACAAGGTGGCGAACGTTCTTCTATCGGCACCAATATTTTGGTTAGTCATATCAATCAATAAGCTTTCGATGTAGTGATGAAGATCATCTGACATTAAGCCGAAAAAGATCCTCTCATTGATCCACTCCATATACTCTTCAGGTTTATCAACCCGATTCTCTAATGGACCTCGATCCCAAGTCCAACGCCTTTCTTCTTCGTAACGATGACTGAGAATAAGCCCCCACATCGCATTGGAAATTCGGCGCATGGAGTCCATAGTGTGAATATTGAACTCTGGTGCGGTTAGCTCCTTATTAGCAATCTCACCTTTAGGTGCATAATCAGGTTCATAGAAGTTAAATACACTTGAGGCCTGAAGCGGGGCTTGACCGAAGTTATGTTGCAATCCAGGAAAGTCCCACCAGCGGCGAGAATCATTGCTTTTTACATTCAATGCACGACAAAAATTGGTCATAGCAATAACCGGTTCTTTTACCTTACCGAAGTTCCGAATATTAGAACCAAAATTCTGGTGATCAGCCATTGCACGGCCTTCAAGAAGGTCTTCATCTAACAGAATGGCTTTAATCACCGCCTGCATATTTCCACGAACGCCTGCGCCATCATCAATAAAGACGCGAGCTACCCGCTCTATGTAATCACGGCGTGGGTTACTGATAGTCAGACGCTGAATTAAAAGCCGTGAGATAAATACTGGTGTATTAGGGTGTTCAAATAACACCTTGATTGCCAAGTCCAAATCTTTCTCTGCTGATTGACCTGCAGGGAATTCTACATTTAATACTGTTTTACTACCGTCATCGTGCCAATCACTGTTATTCACCATTGGCTTGGTATTGCTGTCTCTCCCATCGCTGTCTTTGTCTTTTCGCCAGCCCGTTAATACACGCGCTAATTCTTCAACATCTTTCTGTGCATAAGCGGGCTTTTGTTTCCCGCCATCCAGAGCTGGTTGCCCATTTATATTCAGTTCCCATAAGCCTATAGAAAACAACTGCATGACTTCGCGGGCATAGTTTTCATCTGGGAAAGTATTATTCTGCTCATTATGGGCACGGCTTCCTGCTAGGGTCAGAAATTGCCCCATTGCCGGATGCAAAGTGACCGCTTTTAACAATTCATCAAATCGGGAAAAGGCGTTCCTCACTAGCACATCATAGTAAGACGCAAGCCCTTCACCACCCGGGCCGCCATTAACTGAAACCACTAAGACTTGGCTAAGTGCATAAGCCACACGTTGGCGTAGCTGATCACCAGACGTTAGTGTTCTTTCCCACCAAGCACTCATCCGAGCACCTTCATTCAATGGCTCATTCGTCGCTGCTGATACTTGCTCTGCAAGTGGTAAATGTAATCGATTATGACGTTCGAACTGATCATTAAACCAAGCATCAATACCACCCTCATAATTAAGTAGCACTTCAATATCACCTTGCTTAGGTCCAAAGGTAGCGCGATACAGAAACTTGGCAGCCTGCACCGGATCATTAATGGTATTTACCACTGCTATTCCTCTTCATTCTAATTATTTATATGTCAGCCCAACATTATTGAGCTTGCTGACAGCAGAAATTTACAGAACAAATGAAAAGAAATGTTCACATAACGTCAATTAATGTTTTAAGTTGAATGTGCTGGAACAAACTCTGCAAATTAAACTTTTTTACATATTTCAATTTAAGATTTAACTGTACGCTGAAACTTAACTGTTAATGACACATAAAAAAGCCAGCGGAGATATCCACTGGCTTATAAATAATCAAACTGAAAACATAGCAAGTAATGACTACGGGCTATCTCACCTATTTCATAAAACCTAAGTTGTGATCGTCAAACTTTTCAAGTGACTCAAATAAGCCCGTTAATGACCCGTCATAACCAAACCAGGATGCCAATGTAGCATTAACTTGGTCTGCTGCTATTTCAGGAATTAGTCGGCCGTTGTTATAGTCATACTCACTACCTGGCTTCAAATCTGGCCAATTTCCATATGCACGACCGCCATTCACCGCACCACCTACAATCAATTGATGTCCAGCCCAACCATGATCAGTACCTGAATCGTTCGCCATTACACGACGACCAAAATCAGACATGGTGAATGTAGTGACATTTTCTGATAAATCTTGCGCCTTCATTTCAGTGTAAAACGCAGCGATTGCATCACTCACTTCACCCAATAATGCAGCATGTTTATCTGCCTGATCTTTATGAGTATCAAAACCACCTAAACCTAAGAAAAAGACTTGGCGACCATGTTTCATCGTTTCACTATCACGCGCTTTAATTAATTTAGCCGTTGTGTGCAACATTTTGCCAAGTGACGTTTCAGGGAAGCCATTTAGATCACCTATATTGGCTAAGGCTTCTTCCAGTGAATCGTTCTCGTGATAACGGTTAGCCATAGTCAGCGAGTAATTATCAGCATAGAGGTTGGCAAACTTCTCTTCAAAATGACGGCTCATCGCTCCCACGCGTTCTGCTTGGTTCAAGCCACTGTAACTTCCAGCTCCGTCACTGGTTAAAACCAACTGCTCAAGATTAGTGCTTCGTAACCACTTCTGTTCACCATTTAACGACATTAATGGTGACAACTGACCGGATAAGTGCATATCCTTAACCATTCGGCCAGCCCAACCGAATTTATCGTCCATTTCTTCAGCGCCAGATTGCCACATGGTTTGCTGTAAGTTATGCGCCATGAGAAAGTCTGGTACTTTAGGATTTTGTGCAGAGCGGCCAATAATGGGTTCAACTAATTGACCTGAGTTTACGATGACAGTCGCGGCTTTATCTTGGGTAAAAATAGTTTGTAAGCTTTCCATCGCAGGATGCAAGCCCAATGCAATACCGTTATCAGATTCAATCCCCAAAGGGACAATAGAGTCACTATCAATAGCAAGCCCAGGCCTTGCCGCTAAGTAATCGCCATACGCTGTAGCATCATCTGGGATCACCATGTTGTAAGCATCATTGCCACCGAAAAGGAAAATACAGACTAACGCCTTGTAATCACCTTCTGCGGCATGTGCTGAACTCAACCCTGTTAATGCTGGCGCTACCGATGTCGCACTCAAYGCCGCTGTCGATTTCAAAAAGTTTCTTCTAGTAATTTTCATTGGTTACTCCTGACAACGGAATTCTGGTGAACACTGAACAGCAAACAAGGTGCTTTCAATTTTTCGATCATCGGTACGATTTTCAGCGGTAAGCTCAAGTAACATTTCATACAAGAATTGAGATAACTCTGACGACATTAAACCACCAAATAAACGGGTATTTAGTAAGGCTACGTACGCGTCTGGATTATTAATGTTTCTTTCAAATTCAGAACGATTCCACGACCATTTCTTTTGATCAGTCGAATCATGTGAATAAATAGCCACCCACATACGATTAGAAATACGCCGAACAACATCCATCGATAAAATAGCAAACTCTGGTGCAACAAGTCCTTTATCATTAATTTCACCTTTCGGTGAATAGTCAGGCTCGTAAAAGTTAAAAACACTCGATGCTCTTAGCGGTGCTTGACCGTAATTACTCTGTGTTGCGGCAAAATCCCACCAACGATCGGCGTCATTACTCTTTACATTCAGCGCACGGCATAAGTTTGCCATTGCAACTAAAGGCTCTTTTACTTTGCCGAAGTTGCGGCTATTCGAACCATTACTTTGATGATCAGCCATGGCCTTACCATTCAAGACATCATCATCAAGCAAGATGGCAGTAATCACGGCTTGTAAATCCCCCCGAACACCTTGACCGTTATCCTTAAAGACATCGACAACGCGTTTAATATAACTGCGTCGTGGGTTACTGACAGTAAGTCGCTTAATCAGCAGTGTTGAGATAAACACCGCGGTATTGTTATGGTTCGCAAGTAAGTCAATCGCTTGTGATAGATCTTGCTCAGGTGTTTGGCCTTCAGGGAATACCTGACCAAGAACGGTTTTCTCACTAAAGTCATGACGATTATCATCGGCATACATTGGCTTTAAATAGGTGTCACGTCGCCAGCCGGTAAGTACTTTTGCCAACTCTTCGACATCTTTTTGGCTATAAGTCGGAATTCGATCGCCTTCAGGCGTTAAGGTTGCTTGGCCATTACTATTCAGTTTCCACAGCCCAAGGCTAAAGAGTTGCATCACTTCGCGGGCATAGTTTTCATCAGGGAAAGTGTTTTTAACCGGATCGGCCTTGCGGCTACCTTCCAACGTTAAATATTTCCCCATCGCAGGGCTTAGTGTTACCGCTTCAAGCAAATCTCGGTAATTTCCAAAAACATGTTTTAACAGCAAGTCATAGTATTCAACTAAACCTTCGGAATTTGGCCCACCACTGTTTGAAACAACTAATACTTGGCTTAATGCAAACGCTACACGCTGTCTTAATTGATCGCCAGCATTCAGGCTTCGATCCCACCAAGCACTTAATCGTGCATTTTCGTTTATCGTATCACCACTGGCATTCGCAAACGACTCCGCAAGCGGACGGTGTTTACGTCGATTACGGGTAAACTGATCATCCAACCAAGATTCAACGCCCATTTCGAGGAACGCTTCCACATCCCCTTTTTTAGGACCAAAGGTTGCACGATATAAAAATTTTGCGGCCTGTTCCGGCTCATATATAGACATAGCCAACTTAACTCCTTCTCTATTTTCATTAGCACACCAATACCTACTAGGCATAAGTGTCTAAAAAACTTGTATAGATAATGGAGAAGAGAAATATATACACTATATTTATGGGTATTTTTTGATAGCTTAATTCCAAAAAAAATGGGCCAGAGATCACTCTCTGGCCCATTAAAAGAACATGAAGTATTTCGACCTACTGGTTAGCTCTCTTTTTGAGCTTTCAGCTGCTTAATCTGATTTTTAACCATTGGCCTTAATTGATCAATTGGCAAATAACCACCGATAATTTCATCACCAATGATCATTGCAGGTGTTCCCCGCAAACCTAAGTCAGTAAACATCTTGTAGTTCTTATCAACCATTTGTCTGGTTTCTTGCTGGCGCTCTAGGCTTACTTGCGTGCCTGTTGCGTCAGCAATACGAGTAAGTGAGTTCTTATCATGCTTTTGCGGTTTGCGCATTAACAGTTGATGTACTTGCTCATACGCGTCACGTTGCTCTTGCCATACATTAAGAGCAAACTCTGCCGACGTTGTTCCTAACCCTTTAACGTTTTGCTGCTTCAACGGTACGTAGATATTAATAACACGCAAATCATTCGGCATTTCTTCTGTCAGTTTCTCGAGAACAGTATCAAGACGCTTACAGTAAGGGCAGTTATAATCCGTCACATTCACAATTGTCAGCGTGGCATCATCATTACCCATTGTGGTATGGCTTGGATTACTGAAGATCCAGTCCTGATAGTTCGCCATTATGTCTGCTTGACGATTTTGCTGGTCAAGATACATGTTCAGGTTTGTTAGTAAGCCATCGATCAGCTGTGGGTTATCGGTCAACAAGGCTTCTATTTTTTTCAGGTTACCCTGCTGTTGTGTCGTTAATGATTCAGCATTAACCGTTGTCGTCGTGAACACTGTTGTCGCAAGCAATGATGCGGCCGCAATAGCAGCAGCCATAAAAGTTTTTTTCACTTTGTATTTCCTAGTAATAATTAATAGTTATATTTGATTAAGATCTAACCGATTACTCATTCCAGAAACACACATAGCCGAAGGTGTAGACGCTTGGTTGTCACCCTTATTGATGGTGACAATTGTAATAAGCGAACAATTAACTTCGCTAGCCCTGCTAACATTAGCGTGCTGCCAATAAACAGAACTATGTTAGACGTTTCACTGTCAGATGAGACATGAAAACGCAGTAATTTTTTTGCACTTGTACATAAACCAGAAACGAGATCATCTGGTGTATTAACAACCTCTTGATATCCAGCAATCGGTCCATTATCAACTAACGTGATTGAGCGGTTAACCTGACTGCATAAAGCTGTGACGCATAGAACCAGCACTAAGCAATAACTCGCTTTTCGCCTTAAATGCTTGTTAATATAGAAAATTGTTGGCATGTATTATACGTCAAAAAAATAAGTAGCAAGAATTAGTCAAGTATTGGAGAAAATAGTTCCTTGCACTTCTCGATATAATCATCAGTTTATCCCGTGCACCACCAAATTCATTACCACGAGGAATAAATAAACCCAAATAATCACCACGAGTTATGGCTTAATATTGGCTGTCCGTAATCAATTATTCACTATTTCTTCGCAGGTATAAGTAATAATGATCTGCCGAATTAAGTACCGGCAGATCATTGAGTTAATTACATCTGATAATCAATAATGACGTAATTAGAAGCACCATATATTAATTTATGCTTTCCTTTTGATGCTGCGCAAGTAGTTCTTCAACTATCGGTCGCAACTGCTCAATTGGCATATAACCAGAAATAACCTCGTTACCGATGATCATACCAGGAGTACCACTAATACCAATATCAGTAAACATTTGATGATTTTTTTCGACCATTTCATTAGTGACATTTTGTCTTTTCAGACTATCTTTTGTCCCTGTCGCCTCGGCAATACGTGTTAGCGAACTATAGTCATGCTGCTGTGGTCGTCGATATAACATTTGATGAACTTTCCCATAATTCTCTGGTTGCTCAGCCCAGACATTCAAAGCGAACTCTGCAGATGAAGTACCACCTAAAGCGTCGACATCTTCATCATGGAAATCGACATAGATATTAACCACGCGGATATCATCCGGCTGCTCTTCTACTAGTTGCTCAAGTACTGGGTTTAAGCGCTTACAAAACGGACAGTTATAGTCAGTTACATTGACGATTGTGAGCGTCGCATCATCGTTACCCATGGTCGAATGGCTTGGGTTTTTGTATATCCAATCATGATATTGGGACAGCATGTCACCTTGTTTGTTTTGCTGATCAACATACATATTTAAGCTCGTCAGCAAACCATCAATAATCTGAGGGTTTTGCTCTAGTAAAGCCTCAATTTGACTCAGGTTGTCTTGCTGTTGAGTCGTTAAATTTGAAGCAAAAGCAGTTGGTGTTGCAACAAGTGAAGAGACGGCAACAGCCGCTGCAATAAATGATTTTTTCACAGTGTATTTCCTTGTAATAAATAAAGATTAATTTTTTAGCAAATCAACCAATAACTCATTCAAGAAACACACATATCCGAAGGTGCAAACGCCTAATAGCGAATTTAATATAGGGAAGATTATTAATATATAGTAATAATGAACCGGTCACTACGGCTAAAGGGGTAATTATCCCAATAAACTGGACAATCGGTTTTTCACATTCACCCGAGGCATTAATACGAACCAGATTCTCCGTACTTCGGCACTCACCTGACTGTACTTGTTCTTCACCACTAATTGATTGTTGATAATCGGTACTTATAGAAACCGGAGAAAATACAAGGTTGCTTAATGAAACATTGCTATTCGCTTGAATACAAGCGACAAGAATGAACAGTACTAATACAAAACAGTAATTAGAACGTTGTAATAGTGATTTATTTTTGTTCGATCGTTTTGGCATGATTTGGACACATTAATACTGCTAGCAAAGATTAGTCAGTTTAAGGAGGCACAAGTTCAATTAAAGTGAATATAATTTTCAATTCGTATTATTAGCCTACCAAACAGCTTCTTCACAAGCATAACTTCGCTTCCGTTCAAAAAACGAGCACTCAAACTCAAAAATACAAAACATTGTACATTTACCTATTGCACAGTGTTTTTAATGGGGGTACCATCGCTCCACAATATCGAGCAGGGTGATAATAACACCCCATACATAACCATTATAAATACAATTAGGATATAGAATGAAAAAGTTAATGTTACTACCGCTTGCGACCATTTTAGCCTCAACTTTTGCTGTACAAGCAGCACCAGCAAGCATGACGCAGAACTTTGATTACATCTCTGGTGGCCTTCAAATCAGTAAGTTCAGTAATGACGTTGTTTCCTCTGCTAATTTTAATAATTTTAGCGGTAGCACGACTGATGGTGCTGCAGGTTTATACCTACGTGGTAGCTGGAACTTTACCGATAACTTTTTCTTTGAATTCCGTGGTGATGCAGCAGCATCCGATGATATGGTTTTTTCAAATGGCCTAATGGGTCTTGGCTACTTCATGCCAATCAATGATGACCTAACCGTTTATGGTCTTGCTGGTTTCTCAAACTACCGCTACGACCTAGACGTAAATACCCCAGTAGGTACAATCGGTGGGAGTCATGATGACTCAGGCCTGACGGCTGAAATTGGTGCTCGCTACCAAGTAATGGATCGCTGGATGATTGAACCTGCTGTTCGTATGGCTGCGTATGACGACACAATGTATGAGCTTCGCCTTGGCAACAATGTAAAAGTCTCTGAGCACATGAGCATTGAAGCGAACTTATCTTATATGGATTTCAATAATAACGCTTCTCGTATAGATACTATGGTTGAGAAAGAAACAAACTTCCAACTAGGTGCTCGTTACAGCTTCTAATTGCTAAATCTAATATAAAAAACGGCCTGACAATTATAAAAATGAGTCAGGCCGTTTTTATTGCATCAATTAACATTAACTTTCAGGCTAGTTTTTTAATTGAGTTAACCGTTGTTCAAATTCATCAATTTGCTTTGCAACCATGTCGATACTTTGCTGCCAGAATTCAGGCTGCTTAATATCCATTCCTAAGTGTTTCTCCACAACCTCTTCCGCGGTCATCGAGCCTGTATCACGTAATAATGCTTTATAGTCGTCATAGAATGAATCACCTTTAACTTCTCGCTGGGCATAAACACCTTTGCTGAAAAGGTATCCAAACAAATAAGGGTAATTGTAGAAACTAATTTCAGCAATGCTGAAATGCAGCTTACTTGCCCAAAACATGTCATTGGTTTCTTCCATCGCATCGCCATACCAGGCTTGCCATTTTTCAGCCATTAATGCTTTAAGCTGCTCTGGCGTCAACTCCCCTTCCTGACGCTGTTCGTAAAATGCTTTCTCAAACTCATAACGTACTGGAATATTGATTAATAGAGCAAGTGCCGACTGGGCTTCTTCCCACAGCATTTGTAATTTATCTTGCTCACTTTGCGCTTTTTCCATTAACGCGTCACGTACAACGTTCTCGGCAAAAATAGAGGCCGTTTCAGCCAGTGTCATCGGATAGCTCGATTGTTGGCGAGGGATCGACTTCATCACCCAATTATGGAATGCATGGCCTAATTCATGGGCTAGCGTCAAAACATCAGACATACTGCCGCCCCATGTCATGAACACTAACGGCGTACGGCTATCGGCAAATTTAGTACAAAATGCCCCTAACCGTTTATTGGGCTGAGGCGCAGCATCTATTAATTTTTTCGCAACCATCATATCGACAAAGTCAGCCATCTCAGGGTCAACATCCGCGAATGCATCTCGAATAATCTCGATACCTTGCTCAAAACTATAACAATGCCCTTCTGTACCTTTTGGTGCAGGCATAGATGCCATTTCATCCCATGGTTTCAGTTTATTTGTACCAAAGAGCTTAGCCATTTGCAGAGCGGCTTTTTGACCGACCGAACGATTCGCTTTTGCTGTCGCCATCATTGCATCGAGCGTTGCGTTATCGATTCGCCCTTGGTGTAACGCTGGTGATAAAAAGTGTACCGGTGCTGTATGGCTCCGCTTTTCATATTCAGTCAAACGCCCACCAGCTAGTGCATTCAAAATAGCCGCGAAGCTTTCTTGATGTGTCGTCATCGCCTCAGAAATTGCTTTCCATGCCGGTTCGCGACGTAGTGAATCTGGCCCATACAATAAACTTGCCGCCTGAGAAAGCCCTACTATTTCACGACTCCCATCAGGAAGTGCCAAGGTAACTTTTAAGCTTCCTGTTAAGTTATCGTATAAACGCCCCCAGGCATTTCGGCCATCAATATTCATTGCTGACAGTAATTGCTCTTCTTCGACTGATAGCAATTGATCTTTCAATAAGCGCTCGCGATCTAGCTGAAAGCGGTATGGCGATAAACCCTCACCAGCTAAAAGCGTTTCGTAAGCTGTTGTCTCGAGATTAATTACTGCTTGCAGGAAAGGATTGAAAGCTTGCTCAAGCTCAGAAGCAAGCTTATCTACTCGCCCAGAAAGTTGCTTAGCTGGAACATTCGTAGCATCAACAGAAAGAATGCAATTGGCGTAATTAGAAACTGTCGAGACTATAATTGAGAGATCGTGCTCCAATGATAGAGCATTCGCCAGATCTGGTATAGAGTCAGTGGTTAGACTATTAAACTGCACAAGTCGCTGCGCTACGTTTGTTAGATTAAGGTCTATTTTTGGATCATCCAGATCCTGATATGCAATTGAAAGATCCCAGCTAGGAATGTGCATTTATTCTCCTTAAATCTTGAGCTAGCTTGATATAAACAATACTGCTCAAGCGATAAAATACTTAGTGAAGGCAGTAGAAGATTAATCCGTAAATAATAAACAGGCTTGACCATCATGGTTAATTCTTTGTATTTGGGTCGCAAATACTTTCTCTAATGTCTCAACTGTCATTACAACTTCAGGTTTTCCTTTTACCACACATGAACCATTATTTAATAATAGGACTTTATCAGCTTCTTTTAAGCTTCGATTTAGATCATGGTTTGCCATGACAACCGCAATACCTTTGTTCGCAATCTGCCGAATTAGCTTATACATGGTTGCTTCTTGTCCGATATCGAGTGCTGCAG
The DNA here is from genome assembly GCF_050336695.1 of Photobacterium minamisatsumaniensis. Classification (NCBI taxonomy): domain Bacteria; kingdom Pseudomonadati; phylum Pseudomonadota; class Gammaproteobacteria; order Vibrionales; family Vibrionaceae; genus Photobacterium; species Photobacterium minamisatsumaniensis. The sequence continues at coordinate 54,099 of NZ_JAKJSI010000042.1, forward strand.
CCGGTTCATCCAGTAACAATAATTTAGCGTGGGGGTTTAAACTTGGCCAAACCTGCAGACACGCTGCCGCTAACCGAACTCTCTGCCATTCACCACCCGATAGCTGCTGAATGCTTCGGTTTAGCTTATCTGATATCTTCAACGCGCCGCATATCTCATCCAGTGCTTGCTGTATTTTATCGGTATCTAGCTCGCCAAGTGCTGATAATGATAACGACAAAAAATGATATACACCGACTGAAAATGCAGGCTTATCCTGCTGGGCAAGATAACAACGAAATTGCGCCAGCATTTGTAAGTCGTATTCTTTTAGCGGAATACCTGCGAGTATGACTTCGCCTTCCGGTTCAACTAACCCAGACAGCATGGAAATAGCGGTACTTTTACCGCTACCGTTTGGGCCAATTAGGTGAACAATTTCCCCTTCTTTAACCTCAAACGAAACAGGTAGTAAACGTGGCGGCATTGACAAATTTTTTGCCGAAATGACAACAGGCTTACTTTCTTCACTTTGGGTCATTATTCAGCCTCATTTAATCAATATGCGAGCGGAGTAGCATCCAAATAAATACTGGTGCCCCAATGCTGGTGATAACAACCCCAACAGGTAACTCAGCCGACGGCAGTAAAATTCGAGAAAGTGTATCGGCCAGTGCTAACAGCAATGCACCAGTCATTGCAGACAGTGGTAGTAAGTAGCGGTTTTCTGTACCTAGACTTAAGCGCAGTAAGTGAGGGATAACCAACCCTATAAAACCAATAACGCCACCGAGAGCAACAGATGCCCCAACTAATACTGATACGATTAAAATTAAACGCCAACGAAACGAAGACACGTTAAGCCCTAATTGTTTCGCCTGGTTCTCGCCTAGCATCAACAAATCAAGCTTCTTGCCTTGCAAACAAAGCCATATCAATACTGGCGTGACAATGAGTAATAGAATCAACTGTGCCCAACTGACCCCTGCAACGCTGCCCATCAGCCAGTACATCAACATGCGTAAGCTTAGGTCATCACTAAAATAGAATGCCCACGTTACTACGGCACCAGAAAGAATACCCAAAGCTACGCCTATCAGTAATAAACGAGCAGTAGATACTTTCCGACGGCGCGAGAGCCCAACCAACACCAAAGTAAAACACAATGCACCAATCATGGCTGCAGCCATGGTTAGCATAGGGCTTGGTACAAAAGGCAGAGCAAACATTAATATGACCAAAGCCAAGCTGGCACCACCAGAAATGCCCAATACGCCTGGTTCCGCGAGGGGGTTACCCAGCAATACTTGTAATACGGCTCCAGAAGCAGCGAGCGACGCACCAATAGCTAATGCTGCGAGTAAGCGAGGTAACCTTAATTGGACTAATAGCTGTTGTTCTAATAAACCTTCAGGCATCCATGGCAAGATGAATATTTCACCGACGGATAGAGATAAGAAACAAGCGATGAGTAAAGCGACGCTGGCAAAGGTGAAGCCAATACGCCACCTCGCTTTTCGATGTGACAGAAGTTCATTTAACAGCATGGAAAAAGCACAATAGTAATAGACGCCTTACCATACCGTCTGACTGCTCAAATGAAAAGTCAGCAGGACAAAGAATGCGGCTGATTATCAACAACTTCTTTTGTTTAATGATGTTAGAGATCTATTTTCAAGTCTTTATAATAGTATTCTTTATCTCGCTCATTGATTTCACGCAACACACGGCATGGGTTACCAACCGCGACAACATTGGCTGGAATATTTTTTGTTACCACACTTCCCGCCCCTATTACTGTATTTTCACCGATAGTGACGCCAGGTAGTATGACACTTCCCGCCCCAATCCAAACATTATTGCCAATATGAACAGGAATATTAAATTGTGCAACTTGCCGACGAAGATCTGGGTCTATTGGGTGACCAGCGGTGGCAATGGTTACATTTGGTGCAATCATGACATGATCACCAATATAAATATCGGTATCGTCCACTAAGGTTAAGTTGAAATTGGCATAAACATGATTACCTAAATGGGTATGTTTGCCCCAATTCGCCCGTAAAGGCGGTTCGATATAACAACCTTCACCAACTTCAGCCAACAAGTCATTTAAAATCGCGGCACGCTTTTTACCTTCTGACGGACGGGTATGATTAAAGTCATAGAGTATTTCTAAGCACTGCTCTTGTTCTGCCATCAAGTCTTCATCATCACACATATAGATTTTTTGACTTCGCATTCGCTCTTTTGTCGACAGTATTTGCTTTGACGCTTCATCATTTTTAGTTGGCATTTTCAGGCTCTCATTTATTACGGCTGTTCGCTACTATGCATGACTAATGCGTCTATTGAGAAGTAGTTCACTCATATAAAGTGTGGGCTTTGTGATATTGATGGATATTTTATTCTGATTTACCTGACATCCGAGCCTAATTAGGAATGATTGTCACTTGGTCAACGACGTTGACCTTGCTTTCTTGGACAAGTAAACACGCGCGTTGGCCTATAGCTACATTTACATTTGGAAAAACAACTGACTCTCCCCCTTCTAGTGCAAAGTATTCGGTTTTATCATCACTGGCTAACTGCTTGCCATGCTCAAAAAAAGAAAAGTTCGCTTGGTTATCAGGGAAGTTAAATCTAAATGCCTCTGAATGCTTTATTAGCGTTCGGGTGACTTTATAAATACTTACAGCGCCATCAGTCCATTTATCGATAACAGATGGTTGGGTGATCAATTTCACCGTCGCTTGATAGAAGCTTTCTAATTTTTCTAAGTCATTTTCACCAAAATCAGCTACACGGCCTAGCTCTAACGTTAAAGCCTGAGCGCTATAAAATTCTGCACTGAACCAACTAAATGTTGATGACGGTGTATTAGAAAGTAATGCAGCCTCTATATTTGCTACCTGCAAATAGGTAAAGAGATCAATATTTCTCGTCGGATTAACGGTGTAAGGACTAACCGCAAACGTGTAATGTGCTGAACCTCGAATTGCACAATGCAGGTCTAAATGCCACCGGCGGTTCGTTGGTGAAGATAAATAGAAATGATCCACTGCATCCTGTAGGTGATTGGCAGTAATACAATCAATGTTTCGTTCTTCATTTCGAGTTTGAAATAAGCGATTCATGTTTTCATCAATGAAACGGGTTTTATTAATTATTGCTTCAGGGTGAGCGATAATCAGCAGTAACCGGTGGCGAGGAGTTACGTCACTTTGTAAGATACATCGAGCAAGGCGTTGTATTAGCTCTATAGGACTTGTTTCATTACCATGTACACCCGAAGATAATACAATACTTTTTTCATGCTCTAGAGGCTGTGCTGGCGTTATTTGTAACACACCTCTGGCTAGCAATTCACATTGAGCACCTGATGCCGTAATCCACTGCCCTGACTCAAATACCATTTCTGAATTTAATGTAGCTTCTAGAAAGTTTCCTGCCTTCACTTGCTGCAACATGCTCATTTAACGTCTCCCTGTTAATCTAGCACCACCAAAGCAAAATATTGGGTGATTCCACCATCAACACTATATCGTAGAGTCAAATATTTGTAACTTAATTGTTATATGAAGTGTTAAATAAGGTAATTAAAACGTGGCAGATAGCAGATAGCAGATAGCAGATAGCAGATAGCAGATAGCAGATAGCAGATAGCAGATAGCAGATAGCAGATAGCAGATAGCAGATAGCAGAGTAGAATACAAAAAATAAACCCAAGCAAGTTCTACACATCTTGCTTGGGTTCTATATTATTTGCTGAAGCAGAAGCGATTACTGTTCGATTTCGATATCTTCTACGCGTGCTTTCAGTTTTTGACCCGGGCGGAAAGTAACAACACGGCGAGCAGAGATTGGAATATCTTCACCCGTTTTAGGATTTCTTCCTGGACGCTCGTTTTTGTCGCGTAAGTCAAAGTTACCAAAACCTGATAACTTAACTTGCTCGCCACATTCAAGCGCTTTCCTAATTTCTTCAAAGAAGACTTCCACCGTATCCTTGGCGTCCCGTTTGCTTAATCCAACATTCTCAAACAGGTTCTCAGCCAAATCGGCTTTTGTGAGCGCCATAGATAATTCCCTCAAGACTATGTTGAACGGATTGCAGCCACACGGAATGTATGACTACAGCGAATTAGTGAAGTAAGATTAGAAGCACGTATTTGACGTAATAAAACGACTAAATACGCACTCAATCTCAACTAGAGTCAAGTTTAAGCCAACTTGCTGATTTCCGCCAACTTTTTTACGTTAACTTGTTGTCAAATTATTGATTATTGGTAACCGAAAACAGTCAATTCCATGCACCTAGTTGTGCTTAGAAGGCATAAAAAGTAATGATTTAATCTATTAAATAGCATAAATATGGCATATAACTCTAATATTTAAATGATAATCAGAAATTATCTCTATATATCAGAAAGTTATAATTATTAGATTCAGGTCAAAAAAAAGCAGCCATTTCTGGCTGCTTTTATAAAACAATAACTTAAAAACTTACTGTTTTACGGTATTCTCGACATTTATTCGTTCGAGAAGTACTTCAATTAGTCACGTAGACTTGCACCAAAACCTTCAGCGAGTGCTGCTACAATTGCTTCTACTGCATTAGCAATATCAGCTTCTTCTAGCGTACGTTCAACAGATTGTAGTGATAGTGCAATAGCAAGGCTCTTCTGGCCTTCCTCAACACCTTTACCACGGTAAACATCAAACAGGTTAACACCCGTTAGCAATTCACCACCGTTTGCACGGCAAGCTGCTACAACATCACCAGCAGCAACATCTTCGTTTACTACGATGGCGATATCACGACGGTTTGCAGGGAACTTAGAAACAGCAACGGCTTCAGGTAGTACGCGAGTATTAATTGCATTCCACTCAAGTTCAAACACAACTGTACGGCCGTTAAGACCAAACTTGCGTTCTAGTTCTGGGTGAACAGTACCGATAACACCAATCTCTTTGCCATCAACAACAATTGCAGCTGTTTGGCCAGGGTGAAGTGCTGGGTGTTTTGCCGGCTTGAAGCCGAATGCAACATCATTTGCAGTCAGTTCAAGCACCGCTTCTAGATCGCCTTTAAGGTCAAAGAAATCAACAGTGTTGCTTTCGATGTCCCAATGCTCATCGCTACGGTTACCAGCGATAACACCTGCTAGCATTGGCTCTTGACGCATGCCGTTTTCTGCTGATTCACAAGGAATGAAACGTAAACCGTATTCGAATAGACGAACACGAGGCTGCTGACGCTTCTGGTTGTGAACAACAGTGTTTAATAGGCCTTGGATTAAACCAAGACGCATCGCTGACATATCAGCTGAAATTGGGAACGGCAGAATTAGCGGCTCAACTTCAGGAACGATCAATTTTTGCTGCTCTGGCTCAACGAAGCTGTAAGTGATTGCTTCGTGGTAACAACGATCAACAAGAAGATCACGTACACGCTTAAGCGGTAAGTTCGCTTCTTTATGATCGTTCATGCTTAGTGCAGCAACAGGTGATTGATTTGGAATGTTGTCGTAACCGTAGATACGGCCAACTTCTTCAATCAAATCTTGCTCGATTGCGATATCAAAACGCCATGTTGGTGCTGTCGCAGTCCAACCTTCAGCAACTGTTTCAACAGTAAGACCTAAACGCTCTAGGATCTCAACAACATCAGCATCAGCGATGTGGTGGCCTAGTAGGTTATCCAGCTTAGTGCGACGTAGCGCTACGGTGTTTGGCTTAGGTAGATCTGCTTCAGATTCAACGCCAACAACAGGAGCAACATCACCACCACAGATTTCAACTAGAAGCTGTGTTGCACGCTCCATTGCGCTGTGTTGTAGTGCGAAATCCACACCACGCTCAAAACGCATAGAAGAATCAGTGTGAAGACCGTAGCTACGTGAGCGACCACGAATATGATCAGGTGCGAAGAATGCACACTCAAGTAGTACGTCTTTAGTTTCACCTGTTACACCAGACTCTTCACCACCGAAGATACCAGCGATTGCTAGTGCTTTAGTGTGGTCTGCTACAACTAGTGTGTCAGCATTTAGCTCTGCTTCAGTACCGTCGAGAAGAGTCAGTTTCTCGCCCTGCTCTGCCATACGAACCACGATGCCACCTTCAATCTTTGCAAGATCAAATGCGTGCATTGGTTGACCTTGCTCTAGAAGAACAAAGTTAGTGATATCAACAACAGGATCGATAGAGCGAATACCACAACGACGCAGTTTTTCTTGCATCCATAATGGTGTTTCCGCTTTCACGTTCACGTTCTTAACTACACGGCCAAGGTAACGAGGACAAGCTTCAGAAGCTTTAACTTCGATTGCTACAGCGTCGTCGATTGACGGAGCAACAGCTTCAACAGCAGGCTCTGTTACGTCTGCACGGTTTAGAACGCCAACTTCACGAGCAAGGCCGCGAATACTGAAACAGTCAGCACGGTTTGCTGTTAGGTCAACATCAACCGTTACGTCATTTAGACCTAGGAATTCACGGAAATCAGTACCAAGTACTGCGCTTTCAGCTAATTCTAAGATGCCATCAGACTCAACATCGATACCTAGCTCAGAGAAAGAACAAAGCATACCGTGTGATGGTTGACCACGTAGTTTTGCTTTCTTAATCTTAAAATCACCTGGCAGTACGGCACCAACAGTTGCAACAGCAACTTTAATACCAAGACGGCAGTTTGACGCACCACACACGATATCTAGTAGCTCTTCAGCGCCGACGTCGACCTTGGTTACGCGCAATTTGTCAGCATCTGGGTGTTGTTCACAAGAAACAACCTGACCCACTTTAACGCCAGTAAATGAACCGGCTACAGGTAGAACGTCGTCTACTTCTAGGCCTGCCATTGTAATTTGGTGTGTTAATTCATCTGTTGTAACTGAAGGACTTACCCACTCACGAAGCCATGATTCGCTGAATTTCATTGTGTTTCTACCCTTGAATTACTTGAACTGTTTTAGGAAACGTAAGTCGTTCTCGAAGAACGAACGTAAGTCGTTAACACCGTAACGAAGCATCGCTAAACGCTCGATACCTATACCAAACGCAAATCCTGAGTATTTTTCAGGATCAATGCCTACGGCGCGAAGTACGTTAGGGTGGACCATACCGCAGCCTAAAATTTCTAACCATTTTCCGTCTTTACGCTTAACATCTACTTCCATTGAAGGTTCAGTAAACGGGAAGTACGATGGGCGGAAACGCACTTCTAACTCTTCTTCAAAGAAGTTCGTTAGGAAATCGTAAAGCACGCCTTTTAACTGCGCAAAATTTACGTTTTCATCAACCAGCATACCTTCCACTTGGTGGAACATTGGCGTATGCGTTTGATCGTAATCGTTACGGTATACACGACCTGGAGCGATGAAACGGAAAGGCGGTTTGCCGTTTTCCATCGTACGGATCTGTACGCCAGAAGTATGAGTACGAAGCATCAAGTCAGGGTTAAAGAAGAAAGTATCGTGATCCGTACGAGCTGGGTGATCTTCAGCAATGTTCAATGCATCGAAATTGTGGAAAGCATCTTCGATTTCTGGGCCAGCTTCAGTTGTAAAACCAAGTTCGCCAAAGAACTGCTCGATACGCTCAAGGGTACGAGTTACTGGGTGTAGACCACCGTTCTCGATACGACGACCAGGCATAGTCACATCAATCGTTTCAGCGGCAAGTTTTGCTTCTAGTTCTGCACGCTGTAGGGCATCTTTACGAGCCACTAGCAATGCTTGAACGGCTTGCTTTGCTTTATTGATTTCTTGACCAGCAGTGCGGCGCTCTTCTGGTGGTAATTTACCTAGCTGTTGTAGTTGAAGGGTTAAGTGACCCTTTTTACCTAGGTACTGAACTCGGACTTCGTCCAGAGCGACTAATGAATCAGCCTGCTCAATAGCTGCCGTTGCGTTGGCAATAATCTCGTCTAGATGTTGCATCGTTTCCTCATCCACCCACAGGTGGCGTCCATTAGGGAGATATAAATTCACGTAACGATACATACTAAAGAAACATGCGTCTAAATCCAAATCCAATCGCACGAAAAGAACTGAATTGAACGAAAATAATCCCCTTTCCTCAGTTTGTTTACAAATGACGTCATTATCTAGCCACTAGATGCATAATACGAGAATAGTAAACAGATTCGGGTTAACATCATTGCAATCAGAATATTAAAGGGGAGAAATTCACGAGTGAAAACAAGGTTTCTAATGAAATTACATGAAAGTAACTAAGCGATACAGACCTGACTCTTAAATAGCGATTAAATACTCATAAATGACAAAAAATTTTAGTCACTGAACCTATGAAGCCTACATCCTCTTCGTCTCTACCCTTCTACCAACCTTTGCAGCTAGGGGAAGGTAAACATCAATGGGCTTTGTTAAACCCTGTCCTGAGGCCGTATATTTCAAGCTGTTGGGAGGTCTCCATTCCAGCGGGAGTTTTTGACTATACAGCGATACCTGATACTTGCCAGCACCTTGTCAGCATCACAATTCCTAACCGCAGTTTTGGCCATCTTTGTTTGCCCGCCATGTTTCCATTAAAACGGCAAATAATCGGCCCAGCAAAACTCTTTGGTATCACTTTTATGCCAGGAATGCGTAAGCGCTTTATTCCTGTAGAAATTAAACAACATGAACAAATCCAATCATGGTCTGATTTATCTTCCCGCCCATTAAATCATCTTGAAATAGCACTAAACAATGAACCAGAATTCCAACAAAAAGTGAATCTGGTCGAGCTTTGGGTTACCCAACAACTGCAATGCCAAACGATCACTGATAGCCATAACCAAAGACCGTTTTTATCGGCACTCCAATCAATAAAAAATGCGCTTGGGAATAATGATCTTAACGAGCATTGGGCGAGAGAACGAGGAGTTAGCAGCCGGCATTTACGTCGTCTATTTCTAAAGAACTTGGACATGACCCCAAAACAATACGCGGACATCGTCCGATTTCAATCCAGCATTCAGATCATCGAACATCAAGGTATCGATGCACTCTATCAATCCCACTGTTATTACGATCAATCGCACTTAATTAGACAATTCAAAAAATTTACAGGCTTGACGCCTCGAGATTTTAAAAACTTGTCCGTTTTATCCAAGAGAGATACAAGCTAACACTTTATTTTGCTCACTTAACGTTTATCGATATATAGGGAGCTTCGATGAAAAGGATTTATACGTTTGATAGCCTCAAATTATTGTCTATTTTAGCTATATTTTTTATTCACTATGGTGTGTTCTATTATTTTGCTGGCATTGAGCATAATCAATATTACCTGAGCTTTAATATTGCTGCGCGTTTTGCCGTTCCGATATTTTTTGTTATCGCAGGCTTTCTCTTTTACCATAAAGTCCAAGATGGTGGCTGGCCATATACAAAAAAATACCTTGGCCAACTGCTGTTGATGTACATCAGCTGGACAATGGTTTATCTATTAGCCTTTGGTATAGGTCGTGATGACTGGCGTTCAGGAAGCCTTAGTAGCATTTTCTATCTTGGGACTTGGGGCGCTGAAATTCTATGGTTTTTAATGGCTCTTTCCATTTCAGTTGGCGTTTTATTCCTTGCCGTCCGTAGCAAACAGACAACAGCGTTACTTGCTATTGCATCAGTATTACATCTGTTAGGATTAACGGGACAAGGCTACCAAAACATTATTCCTTTCGAACTCTTCGATGAAACTCACAACATACTCAACCAATCTCGCGATCCCCTCTTTTTTGCCCTGTTCTATGTCTCTCTGGGCTACCACCTCGCTAAACCACAATGGCAAGATAAGCTAAGAAAAATAAAGTGGCAGTATTTACTGGTGGCAAGTGTGCTCTTCATGATGACATCGCTATGGGAAGGCTTAACGCTAATCCAATCGCATGGCGGAAAAATTGCTGATTATTACCTTTCAACCATTCCGCTCACTCTATCGCTTGTGTGTTTGGCAATCCGCTCACCCAATGCACATAAACCATCAATAATTAGTAAAGTAGGCACTCATAGCGGTGAAATTTATCTAAATCACGGCATCATCCAAATAATGCAAGGTACGGCTTTTTGGATGATAGGCTATTATCGAGTTCCTGAAATGATGAGCCAACAAGCAAATAGTGTTGCACTACAAAGCTTCTTAGCACCAGCCATGTTTATTATTAATCTGGTTTTATATTTTACTATCAGGAAAATATACAGGTTGCTTATTAACCACAATATAATTAGCAAATATCGTGAATCAGCAATGATACTGAATGCTTATTGGTTGTTTTTTTTCACTATGCAAACCGCCGACAATACATTGCGATTCGATGCCAACTCTCTGATCGTCGTTAGTACCGCTGTCATATGTGCGGTGATAGGCTATTGTTTAGCCTTGCATGCTTTTAAGCAGATAGATAACACAGTCCATGAGCTAATTCGCCAGCATATTACCGTCGTCTGTAGTACCACCGTATGCTGGTTTATTTTAGGCTATTCAAACGTTCTTATCAGTTTAGGGGGATCTTTTAACCCAACAAGTTCAGCCTTTGAAAATATACTGAATTCAAAGCTATTAATTTTCAGCCTGCTCTTTTTAGTCATGATCGGGATAACACTTACAGTTCAACGCATAGTATATGCATCAAAACCACGGCTAGTTAAAATCGCTTAACACTCAAAATAGCCCGCCTTACGCGGGCTATTGCTCTAGTTTAATTTTTGCTTGCCTCTTGATTAGCTATCGTTTAAAGCTGCTTCCAAGTATCCTGCCAAACACTCCCCACACCGGGCTCATAGTAAATGGGGCTTTCCGAACACCAGAGTCCATTTGGCCATGGGAGACATTCGTATGTTGCCCCGTTATGGCTTACGATATCACCTGATTGGTAACTCGCCCCTGCAACATACGGTGTACCACTCGTTGGCGGGGTTGGCTCTGGTGTTGGAGGTACGGGTAATGACCCGCCACAATTCGCACTGTCAGTAAGCTGCCATACACCCCATTCTCCTGAGCTACTAGGGTTTGAACCTTGGTTCCACCACTGCGCCTGCCACAACTTTCCTTCCCATAAGACGACATCCCCACTATTGTAAACTTGGCCCGTGTCCCATACCTTGTCGCAAGTGTCTGGGGTGCTTGTATCACTAACATTTACCACAGCAATGGCACGGTAAGTAGTCGTGGTTTGATCGATAGTAAAATCTAGCGTAACTGATGCTTGACCAGCCGAAGCCGCCGAAAATTCAATCGCAACATAGCACGATGACTCAGCATTCAATTGAGTTTGTCTACAGCTATCTGATACCTCAACAACAGATGTCGCAACACCACCTGCAGTTAAACTGAAATTGTTAACGGTAAACGGACTCATACCTATGTTTGTGATTTCAAACTGATGCGACTTAATTTGGCCCAAATCGAAGTCGCTCAACTGTTGTGATGCTGTATAACCAACAGCAACATTATTGCTCGGTGTGGTAATGATACTGTCAACCCAAGAACGCAACTCAGCTATATCACTGTATACCCCATACTTACCAGGTCGAGCACAGCCAATCCCCCAACTCACAATGCCAAGCTGCGTGATAACGCCACCTTGGTTTATAACGATTGGCCCTCCGCTATCGCCCTGACAAGAGTCTTTTCCCCCAGCGGCAGTGCCGGCACAAAAGCTAACTGCACCAACATTGGCGTAGCTTCCACCAGCTTGTTGGCAGACAGCATCAGACACTAAAGGGATATCGACAGCCATTAGCTGCACAGGTGAGCTCCCTCCCTCTTGCAACCTCCCAAGCCCAGCAACAGATAAAATGTCTCCGGGAGCGGCATACTGAGTTAGCGCTCCTTGTGCAATCTCCACTCGTTTTGCCGTTGGCAAATCTCTGTCGATTTTAAGGATCGCAATATCATTTGAGAGCGTACTCGCATTGAAGCTAGGGTGGATGTATATATTGGAAACATTCGCTCGCTGCCCATCGCTACCGTTATATTGAAACCCGCCGACTTTAACTGCTAGCTGATCTGGTGAGTCGTTATCAACACAATGGGCAGCGGTTAACACATAACCATCGCCCAAATAGCTGGCACCGCAAAATGAGCGATTTCCATTCCGGCTTACTAACTGCGTATAAAAACCCCATTGTGAGGTGTTCGCAATTTCTCCACCAACGATTGTCGGTGTTATAAGTTCAAAGGACTCGGTAGCGAAAGCACCACCATTCATAATTCCAAGATATGCTGCCACCAACAATGTTCTATTCAGTGCTGCCACAATATTCCCTCTTCCATTAGATCTGTAAAATACGCAAGATTTAATGCGTACCCTCTCCCTTCACACAAACGTTAAAAATCACGTTATGTTCGGGTTAATGTAAGAGAAGTCTTTAATTTCTGAAGCACATAACTTATCGTACACCTATATTTATAAAATATGATCAATCGAGAATATAATTTATAAATTAACTATTGGTGTTCAGAAAAACGTGAAAGAAGTCACGGTAGAAGTGGCATTATGTGTCTTGTCCGAAAATTAACTTATTGTTCCAGCGGTCACCTTTAGGTCATGGCGCTGGCTTGCAGCACAAATTATCGCCTCAAAGATCCCTTCCACCATGTCTGTTATTGGCATGCTAGGTTGGGTTGGCTCTTGTTGTTGCTCAGGCAATAGTGGGATATGGACAAAGTCGCACCTGATTTTTTTCTCATGAAAATTAGCGAGGTAATGACTAATACCATAAAAAAGATGATTACAAACAAACGTGCCTGCGGAATAAGATATTTCAGCGGGGATACCAGCAGACGAAACATGCAATGCCATTGCTTTAATTGGTAACGTCGTAAAATATGCCGCAGGAGCCTCCATCACTACGGGCTCATCAATCGGTTGGTTGCCTTGGTTATCAGGTATTCGATAATCATCATGATTAATGGCTACTTTTTCGAAACTGATTTTATCTCTGCCTGCCGCCTGTCCAAGCATCAAAACAATATCTGGCTTTAATAAATCAATTTCATGCTGGCAGTGTTCAATACAGTCACGGTAAACAACTGGAAGTACTTTCGTGTGAAGGGAAACACCAGCTTGTACAAACTTGGCGTTATATATTGGGGATTGTAATTGTGATAAGACCATCTGAGCTGGATTGATCTGCTCACCACCAAAAGGTTCGAAACCTGTTACAAGTACCTTTGTTACCATTCTATGTGCTTCTTAATTAGGCCGATGTAATTAACTACACTAAACTCAAACTCGATTGCTTTCCAATTAAAAGCACCAGTACGGCTATTGAGCTATGCCTAAAAATCGATAGTTCGTCAATCAAGTGTCTTGTATGAATAGCTTTTTATTAAGGCGGGGCTATTGGGGCTTATAAACGAAAAAAGGAGAGCTGAAGCTCTCCTTTCAAAATCAAACTAAACAGTAATTAATTGCTGTGCAGCTTTTGATTTTTCAACTAGCACTGCGAAAGTTGCTTTGTCGAATACAGCGATATCTGCAAGGATCTTACGGTCGATTTCGATAGACGCTTTCTTAAGACCGTTAATGAAACGGCTGTAAGGCTACGCGGTAAACACGTTAAATCGAAACATATTTTTTTTCTTCGCTGGTTTGCAGCTTAGACTCAGGTCGATAAAGAGCAATAGAATAGGTAAGTATGAACAGATAACAAACCGCTGGAATTAAAAATGAACTGGTCATATTGGTAGTATCTGAAATATAAGTTTGTACTAGTGGAATGGTTGCACCACCCACACCAGCCATCACCAACAAACCTGAAGCGCGTTCTTTCAAGTGGTTAACTTTGGCTAAAGCAAGAGAGAAAATGACCGGGTACATAATAGAGTTTAATAATCCCATAGCAACCAAAGCCATTGCGCTCGTCGTTCCAGGGTTAACAATTGCCATCACCGCAACAACTATTGCTAATATTGCATTAGTTGCCAATGTTTTTCGTGGGTTAATCTTACCAAACACCAAACTTCCAAGAATTCGACCGACCATGGCTCCTCCCCAATAGAGTGTAACCATCTTTGCTGCACCCATTTGGGTATATCCCGCATAACTTGTTAGGTAGCTTACGAGGAAACTTCCAACACTGGTTTCAGCACCTGTGTAGCAAAAAATCGCAACAATGCCAAACACTAAATGACGATGCTTGAATATACTCTCATTTTCGCTGCCATCAACAGGTTCGTGACGTACCTTCGGCTCTTCCATTTTGATCATAGCTATAGCCAAGGCAGTAAGTGCTATTACCGAAGCAACAGAAACATACATGATGGTAGAAAGCAAAACTGATGAAGACGAGAACAACGCATAGGCGCCAATATAAGGACTAGCCGTTGTGCCAAGTGAGTTTATTGTTGATGCAATGGTTAATCGCTGCGGGGCAGATTCTACTGGTCCAATAGCAACAACATACGGGTTAGTAATAACTTGTAGCATCGCAACACCACTGGCTATTACAAGAATGGCACCCAACAACGTCAAAAATGACTCAGAATATAACGCGGGAATGACACATAGCGCACCTATGCAAATAAAGCCAAGACCACCAATCAAAGAATGCTTATACCCAACCAGCCTGATCAACCTAACCGTTGGCAAACAAATGAGAAGAGGACTTGAATAGAACACAGTTTGAATCAGCATTGACTGAGTTGTTGAAAGATCAAATGTTTCTTTTGCATACGGAACCAAAACTGTATTTAGTGCAGTTAAAAAACCCCAGAAAAAAAACACGCAACTCAATAAGAATAATGCGGTGATTGATTTTCTTTTCATTACAATATCTCTGTAAAAAAGCCTCCGCAGAGGCTTCTTATTTAATGGTAAATTTATCAGCTATATTTAAGTTTCAAGTTTTCTTGAATGTTGTCTAGCTCAGTGTCGTTAAGTTTATACTTACGGTTATAAATAAAGTAAGAAATCAAACAAAGGAACGCTGGTGCAACATAGATAAACTGCAAACCAGTCAGTGTTTCTGCTGTTTGTTCTTGGTTTGGAATATAGTTAATAACAGTCAACGCAATTCCCACAAGGAAACCGGTCAAAGCACCTGAACATTTACTTACCAACGTGTTTACTGAATAAAGAATACTTTCTGAACGAACATCGTTTTTCGCATCACCGTAATCTACGGTATCTGCAACCATGATCAGCAGGATTAGCCAGAACATCGCTGAAGATAAGCCGTTAAAGACACCGGCCAAACTCGCAAGCATCAATTTGGCATCGGTGCCCACGTGTGACGCAAAGAATAGCGTTATCGCAGCAAGCATCGGCGTGATCAACGCAATGTTAAATAGTGTTTTTCGACCCAACTTCATAACAAGGGGCTTGAACACAATTAAAGAACCAACACCAACAATGCCGCCAAACAACATCGATTTTGCAAACAGCGTTGCATCACCTAGTACGTACGTAAAATAGTACAGGTTCAGACCATTCATAAAATTAAAGGCTACGTTGTAGCACAGTGATATTACAACAAGCGCAATGAATTGTTCGTTCTGGAAGATAGCTTTGCGGGCTGCTTTAATATCAAAACTATCCGCAGCCTTAGGGTCTTCTTCAAAATTCTGCTTAGTCCAAATGCACGTAACAACCGCACTTGCCACAGCCAAAACAGCCGCAATCACACCAAATAGCAGGTAACCTTTACCGTCATCTCCGCCACCAAGAGTTGTTACTAGGTATACACCTGCACCACCAGCCAAGTAGCTAGCCGCTGTTGCGAATAGGCGTGGATAAGGCATTAGGCCTTCACGCTCTTTTTTGTCTAGCGTGATGGTTGGCACCAATGACCAGAAAGGCGCGTCCAGCATCGTGTAGGTCATTCCCCACAGGATATACGTTACAGCGATAAAGACTAGCTGTGTCGTACCATCAAGCATGTGCGCTGAGAACATCGCTATGATTGCTATAGCGTTCAAGATGTTGCCGACCAAAATCCACGGCTTATAACGTCCCCACCTTGTCTTGGTTTTAGCAACAATATAACCAAGCATTGGGTCATTAACGGTATCCCAGACACGGGCGATTAAAAATACGGAACCAATAAATGCTGCTGAAACACCTACAACGTCGGTATAGTAAAAGAAAAGGAAGACGTTGATCACGTTCAGGCCAAAGTCTTTACCAAACCCGCCCAAGCCGAAGCTTATCTTGGTGGTTAAATCTACCTTCTTCGTTATTGCATTACTCATTGTTTACTTATCCCTACTGTTATTGATCAGCGGCTATAGCATCTAACGTAATGTATCCAGATTTTGGGGTTTTTATTTCGTCTAACTTTTCAATCGTGTAGTTAGGAATGTGGCTGACCTTTTCACCTAGACAGTCATAAACAGAGATTGCGACCGTGGTTGGCTCGCTACAACGTAAGATTAACGACTCTTCCATCGCACCGTTTACGATAGTAACTCGTTCTTCTCCATCGTTGAAAACGTCACAAATCATTGCGGCATGTACAGTGATCAACTTTTCGTTACCCAGTTTGGCTTCAATAACTGGATAGTGCATTTCTGGATAGCGTGATTTCAATTTACCATTTAATAAAACATGCTGGTTATCTTTCCAAAAAGAGAGCCAATGCTTGGTCATTGTTAAGTGCTCAGTCGGCAAAGTTTTCAAGTTCGGTGAAATCTGTGGTACGGAGAACAACGTGTTGATGAACTGTAAGCTGGCACTTTCGACGCTATCAGATTCCGACCAGATGAACATGTCAGAATGGATCGCAGTATTTCCAGAGAATAATCGAAGGTCAAGGATACCAGCACGGTTTGTGATCGAGTCATGCGGACAATCGTGTACGCGGAAAATATTGCCGTACTTACGGATCATCGAGCCAATATAGCGCTGCCTAAACTCAATTAGGATGTCATCTTTTATTTTTGTCAGCTCTTCACGGACACTCATCATCAAACGGTCCACGGCTTCAGGTAGAGATTCTGTGTCCCTAGCGGGATCAGGAAGCAGCGCGTCACCAGTGGCGTAGGTCATATCAAACTCATCGATAAAGTCTAGTTTCAGACCATCCAAGCCGTAATCAGACACCACTCGACAGTATGTTGAAACTAGGAAATCTCGAACCTGAGGGTACCTTGGGTCCAGAGTTCCTGTCGCGTTCTGCTCGCTATAGAAAAGTAGGTTATCTTTAAACTCGTCCCAAACTTTACAGCCCTGCCCCACGAATGGAACGCTGAGCCAAAGCATGTATTTCATCCCCATGGATTGGACTTTTGCTACGTGTTCAGCCATGTCAGGAAAACGCTTGTTTGATACTTCCCAATCACCACAGAACATGTATCCACGGTTGCTGTCATCGGTCTGCCAGCCGTCATCCAAAATAATTGTCTTACAGCCAAGGCTTGAAGCTATTTCACATTGGTCTTCAATTTCTTTTTGATCAAGATTTTGATGGAATGAATACCACGTTGAATATACTGGCTCTAACGCCGCAGATGGTACAGGCATCTGGCTATTATCAAGCAGCTCTTCGTGCCATTGAGTAATGCGAGAGATAGCTTCATGATAATCGACATCACTTCTATCCAACCGGAGAGAGGCTTTATATTCGGTCATAGGTTCTGTTTTGACGGTGAAAAGACTCATGATAACTTTCGCAGCCTTATCTTCCTCATATGCCCCAGCCTGAACTTTGACAATATTTTTTATATCAGAGAAAGCAAATGCAACCTTATTTTCGCCAGTAAGATTATAAAAACAGCCCACAGGTGACACATGGCTTATATGGCTAGAAAAATTTGTCCATATCTCAGGGATCCCTTTATTACGGATCGATTTAGGATGGCCATGCAGACAAGGCGTCCATAGGGAATGCATATCATCTAAGGGAAACGAGATATCTAGCTTACATTCAGGGAAGACGATTGGCGTTTCTGATTTTATCGTCAGATCGATGAAAATAGCCTCATCTTGACACCGATGAGAGACTTCATAAATAAGGCTTTCTGCCTGTTCGGTGACATCAAAAGAAACCTTGAAGTTATCTACACTAAAATGTTTGTTCATTGAAAACCTTCGTTATCGAATTTGGACTACTTATTGGCGAACAGCTGTTCGTGGGTGGACCTAACAGAACTTCAGCCATTCATCATTTGGAAATGATACCACGAACAGCTGTTCGTGATTTGTGATCAATAAGGCAAATTTGGAATTCAAAAGCGTACATCACACAAAAAGTAATCATGAGTAATAATAGAAAAAGCAGTGACATTGAAGGGGGAATTTCTTTTTACCCCCTTTATGTTAGAGCTATATTCGTAG
>NZ_JAKJSI010000043.1:0-67458 GCF_050336695.1 Photobacterium minamisatsumaniensis
TTTGGCTGCCGTGGCAGCAATAGCGGGATTAGAAAAGATATCTGCACTTTTTTGAAATTATTGTGAACTAATCCATTTCGCTGTAGTCCTATTTATAACATTCAAATTAAAAGAGCCACGCGACAATTACTGCCTCGCTCTTTTAAAGCTTGATTGCCACTGCTGCTAAACTCCTAATTGTGTAAATAGATTTCGCCCGCTGACTTTCAGCGGGCTTTTTTTTACGTCTGGTTTGGCTGCCGTACAGCAATAGCGGGATTAGAAAAGATATCTGTATTTTTTTGAAATCATTGTGAACTAATCCATTTCGCTGTAGTCCTATTTATAACATTCAAATTAAAAGAGCCACGCGACAATTACTGCCTCGCTCTTTTAAAGCTTGATTGCCACTGCTGCTAAACTCCTTATTGTGTAAATAGATTTCGCCCGCTGACTTTCAGCGGGCTTTTTTTTACGTCTGGTTTGGCTTCCGTACAGCAATAGCGGGATTAGAAAAGATATCTGCACTTTTTTGAAATCATTGTGAACTAATCCATTTCGCTGTAGTCCTATTTATAACATTCAAATTAAAAGAGCCACGCRACAATTACTGCCTCGCTCTTTTAAAGCTTGATTGCCACTGCTGCTAAACTCCTTATTGTGTAAATAGATTTCGCCCGCTGACTTTCAGCGGGCTTTTTTTTATATTTCAGGTTTGAGTTTTATTAAATCCGGATACACAAAAGAAAAAGAGAGTTCTTCACAAGTTTTAGTGGCATCGACCACCTTAGAGTCACGATCAAATGACATCGAAAATTCAGGCTCAACCAAACCAGCCTTCTGTGCCATAAAGGAATAATATCTTTCACGAGTTGGATGACTTGGGGCCGCTAAATGAAAGACTTGACGTTTTGGCCACTGATCAATAATGCACCCTATCGCTTCAATACAATCGATTTGATGAATAAGGTTCACCCTATCCTTACCATGATCTACAGTCCGACCTGATAAGAATTTCACAGGATGACGATTTGGCCCAATCAATCCAGCTAGCCTCAAAACAACCGCATTCTCTCCCCATTCCGAAAGTAAGTACTGCTCTAATTGAGCATGTGCTTTGGACGACTTGGTTTCAGGTTGTGCTGGAGTACTTTCCGTTATCTGACCACAGGCAGCTCCGTATACACCAGTGGTACTAATAAACAAAACGTGTTTACAGCCGGCTAATTTGGCTTTTTGAGAAAGTAGTGAAACACTAGCGATAAAATCTTGATCTGCGCCTTCATGACGGCCAGGTGCAATATTAATGATCAGGATATCAGCATTCAAAAAATCAATGATTTCATCCCGTCGTTGATGATTATCTAGATCATCAGGTAACGTTATCGCTACACCAGAAATACCGTTTTTCTCTAGTGCTTGTGCCGCAATAGGTTCTTGTTTGCTTCCCCAAACGTCAATGCCTTTATCTACCAGACTCACCGCAAGAGGAAAGCCTAACCAGCCACACCCACAGATACTTACTTTCATAATCCCCTCATTACGTGGTTTATAAGCACATACCACTATGTACTACATGTCACTCAACAACCATCCGCATTTATTTTATCCTGTAAATTAATTCCCAATAGATGAAAATAAACAACAGAATTTGCCAAAATAGACACCATAAGCGCTATTTTTATAAAAAAGAATTTCATTTCTGAAAGGAAAAACTCGATCCCTGTCAAACTATAATAAAAAGTAAAAGCTATAGTCATGGATTTGCTAGGAGCAGATCCATGAAAAGTAGTATAGTTTCATCAAAATGGCTTATATGTTGATGAAAGCCGATAACGAAATTCAGTAACGAGCGGTAACCGCCATGAATACCTTAGAGAAAATTCAAAAGAACTTAGATAATTTCAGTAAATCTGAACGCAAGGTTGCTGAAGTTATTCTTACGTCGCCACAAACAGCAATCCATTCAAGCATCGCTACGCTTGCTAAGATGGCTGATGTCAGTGAACCTACGGTCAACCGATTCTGTCGACGCTTGGACACAAAAGGCTTTCCTGATTTTAAACTACATTTAGCTCAAAGCTTGGCAAATGGTACGCCGTATGTGAACCGAAATGTCGAAGAGGATGACGGGCCAGATGCCTATACATCAAAGATTTTCGAATCAACGATGGCCTGTCTTGACGTCGCTAAGAATAGCCTTGACCCAATGCAGGTTAACCGTGCCGTTGATCTCTTAACCCAAGCAAAGAAAATTTCTTTCTTTGGTTTAGGTGCGTCAGCATCTGTAGCCCATGATGCACAAAATAAGTTCTTTCGCTTTAACATTCCGATTGTAAGCTTCGACGATATTGTCATGCAGCGCATGAGTGTCATTAATTGCACAGATAATGATGTAGTCGTTATGATCTCACATACAGGTCGTACTAAAAGCCTTGTAGAAGTTGCCCGTATGGCACGTGAGAACGGTGCAACGGTTATCGGCATTACCGCAAAAGATTCTCCCCTCGATCGCGAATGCTCACTGTCTATTTGCCTTGATGTACCAGAAGATACCGATGTTTACATGCCAATGGCTAGTCGGGTGGTTCAAATGACCGTTATCGATGTACTGGCAACAGGTTTCACGCTCCGTCGCGGCTCAGGGTTTCGTGAAAACCTTAAACGTGTAAAAGAGTCACTGAAAGATTCGCGCTTCTCTAAAGAAGGCATCATGTAATCAGCTCAATACCTTTATTGTGATGGTTATAAAAGCACGGGCTCCTAACCCGTGCTTTTTTCTATAAAGGTCCTTGCAACACGATGTGTAATATAGCTGGAATACTTAGTTAGGTTAGTACTTACTTCGTCACCTACACTTAAACGAAGGGGCGGTAATATAGCTTAGAAGCGGTGAGTAGTTATTCTATTATTCCCACAATATCCTTCATCCACTGCAAAACTATTCAATGTTAATGCTTGTAGTACGTATTTTTCTTACATTTTGTTGATGAAGAACAGCTTCTAATCCCGCTTGTTTGTAGTAATATTTCATACACATCCATGAAGCGCCGGCTAATAGGCAATCGTTTCAATGGCAAATAATGATACAGATGGAGTTTATAATGTCAGATAGGCTAAGACGTACTAAAATCGTAACTACTTTGGGTCCAGCTACCGATCGCGATAACAATCTTGAAAAAGTGATTGCTGCCGGTGCTAACGTAGTACGTATGAACTTCTCTCATGGTAGCCCTGAAGACCACATTCAGCGCACTCAGACTGTACGTGAAATCGCCGCAAAACTTGGTAAGCACGTTGCTATTCTTGGCGATTTGCAAGGCCCTAAAATCCGAGTTTCGACATTCAAAGACAACAAAATTCAACTTGCTATCGGTGATAAATTCACCCTAGACAGCGATCTTCCAAAAGGCGAAGGTAACCAGCAAGCTGTTGGTCTTGACTACAAAGAGCTTCCAAACGATGTTGAAACAGGCGATGTATTATTGCTTGATGATGGGCGCGTCCAACTTCGTGTCACCGCTGTAGAAGGCAATAAGGTACACACTGAAGTAACCGTTGGTGGTCCACTTTCAAACAATAAAGGCATCAATAAGAAAGGCGGTGGCCTTTCTGCTGAAGCACTTACAGACAAAGATAAGGCTGATATCCTTACAGCTGCAAAAATGGGTGTTGACTACCTAGCGGTATCATTCCCACGTAATGGCGAGGACATGAAATATGCTCGTCGCCTT
The DNA here is from genome assembly GCF_050336695.1 of Photobacterium minamisatsumaniensis. Lineage (NCBI taxonomy): Bacteria > Pseudomonadati > Pseudomonadota > Gammaproteobacteria > Vibrionales > Vibrionaceae > Photobacterium > Photobacterium minamisatsumaniensis. The sequence goes on from NZ_JAKJSI010000043.1 coordinate 3,714, forward strand.
GCAACTGATGCTGGCCTAGAAGCAAAGTTAGTCGCAAAAGTTGAACGTGCAGAAGCCGTTGCAACAACAGAAGCAATGGATGACATCATCATGGCATCTGATGCTGTTATGGTCGCTCGTGGTGACCTTGGTGTTGAAATTGGTGACCCTGAGCTTGTTGGCGTCCAGAAAAAACTTATTCGTCGCGCGCGCAGCCTGAACCGTACTGTTATCACTGCAACGCAGATGATGGAGTCGATGATCACCAGCCCGATGCCAACACGTGCAGAAGTAATGGATGTTGCTAACGCCGTGCTAGATGGTACCGATGCTGTAATGCTGTCAGCTGAAACCGCTGCTGGTGACTTCCCAGTGGAAACAGTTACTGCTATGGCAAGTGTTTGTGTTGGCGCCGAAAAAGAGCCAAGCATTAACGTTTCAAATCACCGTATTGCACGTACGTTTGAATCACCAGAAGAAACCATTGCAATGTCGACCATGTATGCTGCGAACCACATGGAAGGCGTTAAAGCGATGATAACGATGACAGAATCTGGTCGTACACCACTGATGATGTCTCGCATTTCATCTGGTTTACCAATTTTCGCAATGTCTCGCAACGAAAAGACACTAAACCGTGCTTCACTTTTCCGCGGTGTAACACCTATCTTTTTCGACCGCGATAGCGACGCTGGCCTAGCTGCTGCAAAACATGCCATTGTTGTGTTAAAAGAACAAGGCTACCTAGAGCAAGGTGACCTTGTTATCATCACTCAAGGCGATGTGATGGATACCATTGGTTCAACCAACAACATGCGAATTCTGACTGTAGAATAAGCAAAAAAAGCGTAACTCTCGTTACGCTTTTTGTTTATAACGGGGTTATGGGTATGTTCTATCGACCCGTACCCCGTTATCAAAATATAAAATCCTTACCGCATCACCACGCTTAAAGATCATACTTTGATCAACATCTTGAATGATATTGATTAATGACCCATCTTCCGCTTTTACCAGAATTTCCACTAATCGATAATTCATTGTTTTTTGCGTCGGCTGACGATTATGTGCAATACCCGCCCCAGCCACAGCACCCACAGCCGTTGCAACCTCACGACCAGTACCACCACCAAACTGATTACCAATAAGTCCACCAATTACACCACCTAATAAGGTTTCCCAGCCATTTTTCTGAGAATTAATGACCTCTTGATGCGTGATATATCGAACACTATCAATATCACCAAAAACAACCTGATTAACTGTTCTAGCCTGATTCCGGTTGTAAGGGGCGGCTGAAACGGCCAACGGTAAAATTAGCAATAACATTAACCACTTTCTCATCATATAATCCCCCTTTCTTTGTAAGTAACGCCAYGATGGCGAACTATTTAAACTACATTTATTTTAATTATGGCTATTTATCTTCCGGAGCTTGATCCGGTCAGCACCGAATTCCCATCCACGTCAACAGCAATGGAAGATCCTAACGGTTTATTAGCGTTCGGTGGTGACTTACGCCCTGAGCGCCTACTTTCGGCTTATCGACAAGGTATCTTCCCGTGGTTCTCAGAAGGCGACCCCTTGCTTTGGTGGAGTCCAGCACCAAGGGCTATTTTTACGCCTCATCAATTTAAACCCAGTAAAAGTTTAAAAAAGTTTTATCGTAAGTCAGGCTATCAAATCACACTGAACAATGCCTGTCACGAGGTAATCCGCTTATGTGCAGATACACGTGGAGAAGATGAAACCTGGATAACAACTGACATGATAGAGGCTTACCAGCTAATGCATCGCCTTGGCTATTGCCACTCAGTTGAAGTTTGGAAAGATGCGCAGTTAGTGGGTGGATTGTATGGTATTGGGGTCGGTATTGTCTTCTGTGGCGAATCCATGTTTTCGCTGGCTGATAATGCATCAAAAATTGCATTATGGTTTTTCTGCCAACATTTTACCGCACATGGAGGCACCTTGATTGATTGCCAAATAATGAATAATCATTTGGCCTCTCTGGGCGCAGAAGAAATGGACAGACAATCTTTTACTCAAGATCTTCATCGATACAGAGATGCCATACTAAACCTAGGGTGCTACCAACCGCAGGAATTGACACTAACGCCATCATGACCAGTTTTAATAAATTATCACTTCGCATTGGGTTAACGCCTGAGTCAGACTGTAATTACCTTCCTTCTGAACAGGAGCAGCTCGGCGTCGTAATGGATCACCAGTGGCTAACCCCTGCAGGGTATAGTGTCCTCTTAGCCTCTGGTTATCGCCGTAGCGGCCAAGCAGTATACAAGCCGATGTGTCAACACTGCCAAGCTTGTACCCCATTGCGTGTTGACTGTGCGGCGTTTACACCGTCAAAAAGCCAAAAACGGCAACTGAACCAAGTTAAAAAGCTACGTTGGGAATTTAAAAGAACACTGGATGACAATTGGTATTCATTATATGAGAGGTACATTAGCCAACGCCACTCTGATGGCAGTATGTATCCCCCAAATAGAGAGCAATTTTTTGAGTTTTGCACCGCCCCTTGGATGTCGACATTATTTTTACATGCGTACGATGGTAATACGTTAATCGCAATTGCAGTAACAGACGTCTTTGATAACGCCATGAGTGCAGTCTATAGTTTCTTTGAACCAGAGCATGCCCTATCACTCGGCTCACTCTGCGTGCTTTACCAAATCCAGTATTGTCAGCAATCTGGTAGAGAATGGTTATATCCGGGCTACCAAATTGATAATTGCAAGGCGATGAACTACAAAATACGCTTTAAACCTCATCAAAAATTATCAGAAAACGGTTGGGAAACGACCTGTTAGGCTAATAAAGGTGTAATTTTCACTGTTGGTCGCAACGAAATGAGATAAAATACGTTTTAATGCGTCACAGTTGCTGACAAAGCCCTATAGCAAGGGTAAAATTGCGGCCTAGACTTTACACTCAAACAGATTCAAGGCATTATCCAGCCCGATCAGACGAATGGCTGGTAGCCTAAGAGGATTCAATGGCAAAAGAAGACGTAATTGAAATGCAAGGTACTGTACTTGATACACTACCTAACACTATGTTCCGCGTTGAGCTAGAAAACGGTCACGTTGTTACCGCTCACATCTCTGGTAAAATGCGTAAAAACTACATCCGTATTCTTACTGGTGACAAGGTAACTGTGGAACTGACTCCATACGACCTAACCAAAGGCCGTATCGTCTTCCGCGCCCGTTAATCTTGAATCAAGATTAAGAATACAAATAAAACCCGGCCTAGCGCCGGGTTTTATTTATCCTACGATATCTCATTTCATCGTTCCCCCAGCGAAACCCTAACTTCCGCTTCTTAAGCAAAAATTCTTATCGTCACCAGAAAAATGTTAATTTGCCAGCATCATGTTTTGATCGTTTAATCGCACTGCACCCATTAAGTCATCACAGCCAGACATGTCGAGGTGTAGTCGGCTTATAGCAAGCCTCTTCTTTCTCTCATACCGTATATTTATCTACAGCGCGGTCGTTTGGGAATGACAATGAAACTATTTGCAATTCATTACCCCTCAGCACAACAACACTGTCTGTTGATACAGCGAACGAAACCGTATCCATTCGTCTTGCGATTGGCTTAACGGCTCTCCCCCAGCTCGTCATCGTCTTATCAAAAGTAATTACGAGCCGAAAACACTATAAATTTTTTTACTAGGTGCTAACTGTCGCTACCGCTGAGCTAAAGCACAGCTGTATCTCACCTTGACTGTCAGCACCCAATCACTATCGAGGAAAAGACATGAGTGATTGGTCTATCAATGATGCACGTGACGTCTACAATACCCCATATTGGGGACAAGGTTATTTTGATATCAATGATAACGGTGAAGTCGTTGTCAAACCAGAAAGCCATAACCCTGATAATGCTGTTGTGCTTTCTCAATTAGCCGATGAGCTGATTGAAAAAGGCGCATCACTACCGATCTTGGTAAGGTTTCCTGACATCTTGCAACATCGGGTTGATAGCCTTTGCTCAACCTTCAATCATGCGATTGAAAATTATGGCTATACAGGCGAATACCTCGCGGTTTATCCAATAAAAGTAAACCAGCAAGAAGCGGTGGTGAGTGAGATCCTAAAAAGCCAGTATGCGAAACAGCAACGTCAACTCGGCCTTGAGGCAGGCAGTAAGCCAGAACTAATGGCTGTTCTGGCAATGGCACAAGAAGCAAGTTCAGTAATCGTATGTAATGGCTATAAAGATCGGGAATACATTCGATTAGCACTTATCGGTGAAAAGCTAGGGCATGAGGTCTATATCGTCCTAGAGAAGCTCTCTGAACTTGATTTAGTCTTGAAAGAGGCAGAAGCGTTAGGTGTAAAACCTCGATTAGGACTACGCGCACGTTTGGCCTCACAAGGTAAAGGGAAATGGCAAGCTAGTGGCGGCGAGAAATCTAAATTTGGCTTATCCGCAGCACAAGTACTCTCGGTAACAAGCCGATTACGCCAGCACGGTATACTAGATTGCCTCCAGCTATTACATTTCCACCTTGGATCGCAAATCGCCAATATTCGTGATGTACGAAAAGGGGTTAGTGAAGCGGGTCGTGTTTACGCTGAACTCAGTAAACTTGGTGCTACCATCACTACTGTCGACGTAGGTGGTGGGCTCGCTGTTGATTATGAGGGAACTCGTAGTCAAAGTAGCTGTTCAATGAACTACAGCTTACGTGAGTATGCGAATAACGTCGTCGCGGCTTTAGGCGATGTGTGCCGTGAATATCACATTACCATGCCAAGGATTATCTCTGAATCAGGCCGCAACTTAACAGCGCACCATGCTGTATTAATTACCGATGTTGTCGGTGTAGAAAGCTACAAGCCTGAATATATTTATCCGCCAGCAGATAAATCGCCACAGGTACTGCACAACATGTGGAATTCATGGCTGGCCTTAAGTGAGCATGCAGATCACCGCTCTTTGGTTGAAATTTTCCATGACAACCAAAGTGATTTGGCTGAAGTACACACCCAATTTTCAATGGGTATGGTTAATTTTGAAGAACGCGCTTGGGCTGAGCAAGTTAGCTTGCGTCTATGTTATGAACTAGAGAAACTGCTGGCAGCTAAGCACCGTGCCCACCGTCCATTACTGGACGAACTGCATGAGCGACTAGCTGATAAGTTCTTTGTGAACTTCTCGCTTTTTCAATCATTACCAGATGCATGGGGAATTGATCAGGTATTTCCAGTATTGCCATTGAGCAACCTCGACAAGGCGCCAGAACGTCGCGCAATAATGCTCGATATCACCTGTGACTCAGATGGGGCAATCGATCAATACATAGAAGGCCAAGGTATTGAAAGTACGCTTGCGGTGCCGGCATGGACTGATGAAGCCCCTTACCGTATGGGTTTCTTTCTAGTTGGTGCATACCAAGAGATTCTAGGTGATATGCACAACCTCTTTGGTGATACCGATACTGCGATCGTCCGCTGCAAGCCAGAAGGCGGCTATCATATCGACGCCATTGAACGAGGTGACAGTGTTTGCGATGTGCTTCGCTATGTTCACTTAAGCCCTGAAAAGCTTCTGAACCAATATGAAAGTATGGTGATACAACACTTACCAGAGCATGAACACGCGAGTATTCTCGGTGAGCTGACTGAAGGATTAAGTGGGTATACCTACCTCGAAGATATTCGAACAAATAAGTAAATTTTAATTAACGCACTACCCCTTCTCTCTAGAGGAAGGGGTGGTTACTACTATCGCAATATACACAGCAATGTTAATGCGATAATGGAGTTAGCTATGGCAACACTTGCAACACACCCTGACTACTCGTTATATGCCAATGCATTTGGCTTTCTACGTCAGCCCCTTGAGTTTAATCCACTCGCCTCCAATGCCGATGTTGTTATCACAGGCGTACCATTCGACATGGCGACAACTGGCCGCTCTGGTAGCCGAATGGGTCCAGGGGCAATACGTCAGATCTCGACTAACTTAGCTTGGGAAGGACGACGCTGGCCATGGTCTTTCGCCCTTAACGATAAAATCACAATGGCAGACTGTGGAGACTTAGTTTTTGACAGCGGTGATGCAGGCCAAATGTGCGAACGCCTTGAACAGCACGCGGCAAGTTTGATTGAGCAAGGGAAAGCCCTACTGACTTTCGGAGGCGATCACTTTGTTACTCTGCCCTTGCTTAGAGCACATGCAAAACATCACGGTGAAATGGCACTGATCCATTTTGATGCACATACCGATACATATGATATGGGTAGCCAATACGATCATGGAACCATGTTCTACCACGCGCCAAATGAAGGCTTAATTGACCCCAAACACTCAGTGCAAATTGGTATCCGTACCGATTATGATAACAAACAGGGCTTTAAGGTTCTGGACGCAGGAACTGCGAATGATTGGTCTGTTCAACAAATTGTCGAGACAATTAAAGCAACCGTCGGTACTCGTCCAGTGTACTTAACGTTTGATATTGACTGCCTAGATCCTGCCTACGCACCCGGTACAGGTACACCCGTTTGTGGCGGTATTTCATCAGACAAGGCATTGAAGATCATTCGAGGCTTACAAGGAATTAATTTGGTTGGTATGGATGTAGTCGAAGTCGCCCCAGCCTATGATCACGCCGATATAACGGCTTTAGCTGCAGCAACAATTGCAACAGAGCTACTTCACCTTTGGGCAAGCCAGCGCTAAAAAATAACCGCCATTAAGGCGGTTATTTATTTTCATGGAACACCATAAGGATTAATGCGCAGGTTCTAACTCGCTGCTAAATTGAAACTCAAGCTCGTTGTTAACAATATCAACACGAACTGAGCCACCATTCACTAAGCAACCAAACAGCAACTCATTCGCCATTGGTTTTTTCAGGTCTTCCTGAATAACACGTGCCATCGGGCGCGCACCCATCGCTTTGTCATAACCTTTATCAGATAACCATTCACGAGCCTTCGATGATACTTCCATTGATACACCACGCGCATCAAGCTGCGCTTGGAGTTCAACAATAAATTTATCAACTACTTGCGTGATGACATCTTTCTCAAGGTGGTTAAACCAAATGATGTTATCTAAACGGTTACGGAATTCAGGTGTAAACACACGCTTAATTTCCGACATTGCATCGTGACTGTGATCTTGTTGAATCAAGCCAATCGATTTACGTACCGTTTCAGTTACGCCCGCATTGGTTGTCATCACGAAAATTACATTACGGAAGTCCGCTTTACGGCCGTTATTATCCGTTAATGTACCGTTATCCATGATTTGTAATAGTAAGTTGAATACATCTGGGTGTGCTTTTTCAATTTCATCAAGCAGCACAACAGAGTGCGGTTGTTTGATAACAGCATCCGTTAACAAGCCACCTTGGTCATAACCAACATAACCTGGAGGTGCACCAATCAAACGGCTCACCGTGTGACGTTCCATATACTCAGACATATCAAAACGCAGTAATTCGATACCTAAAGTACGTGCAAGCTGAACGGTAACTTCTGTTTTACCCACCCCTGTCGGGCCCGCAAACAAAAATGAACCTACAGGCTTGTTGTCTGCCCCTAAACCAGCACGACTTAGTTTGATCGCTTCAGTAAGTACATCAATTGCAGGGTCTTGGCCAAATACCAGCATCTTCAATTTACTATCAAGTTTTTGCAGCACATCGCGGTCACTTGAAGAAACAGATTTCTCTGGAATACGTGCCATCTTGGCAATCATGGCTTCGATATCGCTAACATTTACCGTTTTCTTACGGCGACTAGCAGGTGCTAGACGACAACGCGCACCAGCCTCATCAATGACATCGATAGCCTTATCAGGCAAGTGGCGCTCATTGATGTATTTCGCTGACAGCTCTACCGCAGCACGAATCGCTTTATTGGTAAAACGAACTTCATGGTGTGCTTCATATTTTGGCTTCAAGCCCATCAGAATTTTAGTCGTATCATCAAGCGATGGTTCTATCACATCAATCTTTTGGAAACGGCGAGACAATGCACGCTCTTTCTCAAAAATGTTGCTGTATTCTTGATAGGTTGTGGAACCCATGCAGCGCAGCTTACCGCTACTTAGTAGAGGTTTGATTAGATTCGCCGCATCAACTTGGCCACCAGAAGCAGCACCCGCACCAATAATCGTGTGGATTTCATCAATAAACAGTACCGCATGATCTTCTTTCTCAAGCTGCTTCAAAATACCTTTGAAACGTTTTTCGAAATCACCACGATACTTAGTACCCGCCAATAATGAACCAATATCTAACGAATAAATAACACAATCTTTGATAATATCAGGTACTTGACCTTCAACAATACGCCAAGCAAGGCCTTCAGCGATAGCTGTTTTACCCACACCAGCTTCACCCACCAGCAATGGGTTGTTCTTACGGCGACGGCATAGCACCTGAACTGTACGTTCAAGCTCTGAATCTCGACCAATTAACGGGTCAACACCACCAGCACGAGCCAATTGATTAAGGTTCGTGGCAAAATTTTCTAGGCGGTCTTCTGAGTTTTGCTCAGCACGAGGATCTTCACCACCGACATCTGAGCTGTTCAGGTCATCATTATCACTGTCTTTGACTGTACCGTGAGAAATAAAGTTAACCACGTCAAGGCGGCTAATATCACTTTTCTTAAGCAGGTATGCAGCATGCGACTCTTGTTCACTAAAAATCGCAACGAGTACATTAGCGCCAGTGACTTCACTTCGGCCAGAAGATTGAACGTGAAATACAGCACGCTGCAATACACGCTGAAAACTAAGTGTAGGCTGAGTTTCTCTGCTCTCGTCATCAACAGGAATCAATGGCGTAGTTTGTTCAATAAATGAGTCTAATTCTTTACGCAGCGTATCTAAATCAGCTCGACAAGCTAAAAGAGCCTCTTGAGCGGCTGCATTTTCTAATAGCGCTAACAGTAGGTGTTCTACTGTCATAAACTCATGGCGCTTCTCTCTTGCACGTGCAAATGCACCGTTCAAGCTAGCTTCAAGTTCTTTATTTAGCATAAGGCACCTCCCCTAAATACCACTCAAAATGGCGTGCCGGAAAAAACCTAAGCTTTTTCCTTGGTACACAGTAGCGGATGTTCATGCTCCCTTGCATACATCATCACTTGGGCCACCTTTGTTTCGGCGACTTCAGCGGTGAAGGTTCCACAAACCGCTTTACCCTCATAATGCACAGCAAGCATCAACTGTGTTGATTTCTCCAGATCCATGGAGAAGAACTTCTGTAACACTTCTATCACAAAATCCATCGGTGTGTAATCATCATTATTTAAAATTACTTTGTACATCGATGGTGGTTTAACCTGGATATCCTCTTCTTCCAAGACGTCAGAATCTGGGATAATCCATTCATATAACTTGCTCATAACCTTAACTTACCAGTACGATAGGAATAGTCCACCAATAAACAATAACTTAACATTAAGCTATAAAGAAATGGTAAATCGACCGCAATTTCCCTACCTATATATTCAGACTAATGCACACATTGTATTCCAGCAAATCTGAGATGACTATGACTAAGCCGACAATACCGACTGATAGAAGATGTATCTGCTGACAAAATGTCCATTTTCGATAGAAGTTGCAAATAATTGTACATAACGCCTGATATCTACAATTGTCAGACACACGTTGACGTTTATTCCTCTTTTAAAAGATTATTTCTACACAAATGTTTTTACATAGATGTTAACGCACACACTTGACTGTCCATTTATTTTTACTAAAGTGTAACCTGTAGTAGATATTAACTGCATCAAATTAGCATTAGTATGCAAGTCATGTTACAAAGAGATAGCAAGCTAATGCAAAATGGAACTTGAATGCAAAGAAGGATGTAAGCATGGCAACAGGTACAGTTAAATGGTTCAATAATGCAAAAGGGTTCGGGTTCATTTGCCCAGAGACTGGTGAAGGCGATATTTTTGCACACTATTCAACTATCCAAATGGATGGATACCGTACACTTAAAGCGGGCCAACAGGTTAATTACACAATAGAGACAGGTCCGAAGGGTTTCCATGCCAAAGAGATAGTGCCTGTTGAGGGTGAGCTAGCAAAATAACGCTCGCTTCAACCTGCATTTTCCAGGCGAGTCTGTGCTCGCCTTTTCTGTAATCTAGCACTGCCCACACCTAGCACTTTTTATTATTTACCTCACGGATGCCCTTTCGCATTAACTGAATAATAAATGCATAAGCCTACCAACCTTCCGCGGCCACCTATTAACAATTTTGTTAACATAGCTACGCCCAGAGATTAATAATAAAAGATTGATGTGTATCGAAAGTCATCGTGCTTGATCTGCAGACATAAAAAAACCCGGTGTTATCACCGGGCTTTGGCATGCTAAATGTAACTTAAATTACATTTGTTCAATCATGTCGTCAGCAAACTCTGAACACTTACGCAATGTTGCACCTTCCATCTGGCGCTCAAAATCATAAGTAACAGTTTTATTGCTAATCGCCGATTCCATTGAGCTGATGATTAGATCTGCCGCTTCTACCCAGCCTAGGTGGCGTAGCATCATTTCTGCAGAAAGAATCAACGAACCTGGGTTTACTTTATCCTGGCCCGCATATTTTGGTGCCGTACCGTGCGTCGCTTCAAATAGTGCAACACCATCACCAATGTTTGCACCTGGTGCGATACCAATACCACCAACTTGAGCAGCGAGTGCATCAGAAACGTAGTCACCATTAAGGTTCATCGTTGCAATAACATCGTATTCAGCTGGGCGAAGTAGAATCTGCTGTAGGAATGCATCTGCGATGCTATCTTTAACAACGATTTCTTTGCCAGTCTTTGGATTTTTGAATGTCATCCAAGGACCACCATCAAGCAGCTCTGCACCAAACTCTTCTGCTGCTACTTCGTAACCCCAATCTTTGAAGGCACCTTCGGTGAACTTCATGATGTTACCTTTGTGAACCAACGTCAGTGAATCACGATCGTTATCAATAGTGTATTGTAACGAAGCACGAATCAGACGCTTTGTTCCCTCTTCTGAAATTGGCTTGATACCGATACCACACTGCTGTGTGAAACGGATCTTTGTTGCGCCCATTTCTTCTTGAAGGAATTTGATAACCTTATCAGACTCTTCTGTGCCAGCTTTGAATTCAACACCCGCATAGATATCTTCCGAGTTTTCACGGTAGATAACCATATCGGTTAATTCTGGCTGTTTTAGTGGACTCGGTACGCCGTCAAAGTAACGTACAGGACGAACACAGATATATAGGTCAAGCTCTTGACGTAGAGCAACGTTTAGCGAGCGAATACCGCCACCAACTGGTGTCGTCAGTGGACCTTTAATCGCTACTTTATATTCGCGGATGAAATCAAGCGTTTCTTGCGGTAGCCAAGCATCTTCACCATAAACTTGAGTTGACTTCTCACCAGTAAAGATTTCCATCCACGCAATTTTACGGTCACCAGCGTAGGCTTTGTTTACTGCAGCATCAACAACTTTGATCATTGCAGGGCTTACATCAACACCAATACCATCACCTTCAATATAAGGAATGACTGGGTTGTTAGGAACGACCAGTTTACCTTCAGAATCCAGAGTGATTTTCTGACCTTCAGCTGGTACAACTACTTTACTATCCATTTAAATCTCCTAGCGTCCATTTGTTATCTTTTTGTAAGATGCGCGCAAATCATACTTGAAAAATTATCGATACGCCACTCGTGTGATTTTTCGAGTATAATGGGCATGTCGATTTACTACTTCCTAGTACAACACGCTATTTATGAAGCCAAATACCTCACCACGTCAACAAAAACGTTCTAATAATGAGCGTCGACCTTCAAGAAAATTAAATAAACCAAAGCGGCCGCGCGGACCGCAGAAGATCATAATATTTAACAAACCTTTTAACGTTCTTACCCAATTCACTGGGGAACCGGGCGATAAAACCCTCTCTGATTTTGTGCCTGTTAAAGATGTGTACCCTGCAGGGCGATTAGATAAAGACAGTGAAGGACTGTTAGTACTAACTAACGATGGTGTGCTTCAAGCCCAATTGACTCAACCAAAGTCAAAGCAGCCGAAAGTGTATTGGGTTCAGGTTGAAGGCGCACCAAGTGATGAGGATTTAGAGAAACTCCGCTTAGGCGTCACTCTAAAAGATGGGCCGACTTTGCCCGCCGGCATTGAGCGTATTGACAGCCCTGATATTTGGGAGCGTATTCCACCGATCCGTGAACGGAAAAATATTCCAACCACATGGATCGCGATCACATTGCAAGAAGGTCGTAACCGTCAAGTTCGACGCATGACTGCACATATTGGCTATCCAACACTTCGCTTAATACGTTATAAAATGGCAGAGTGGACAGTGAAAGACCTCGCGCCAGGTGAATGGCGAGAAGTCACACTAGGCTAACCACTAACATTAAAGTGCAACCCAATTGTTCTGAATTAGGCTGCGCTTTTTCGTTTTGGTACTCGACGGCCTACTAGTGATTTTTTCATCAAAAAACGAAAAGCGCTACACATTTGTGTCTAGCTAATCTATTATTGCCGCCACAAAGCAAACGTTTGCGTCCTTTTTAAAGTCGGCCACTGAATCGAGTTATAGCACTTTCAACTATGAAAGTTTGCTCTGAACTGAAGATAGGCAAATTAATAAAGTGTGATTAGGCTCTCGCTCTGTTTCGCGAAAAAGCTTTCTGTTAGAATTACGCCCTTAACACTATTAAACGACTGAAGAGAAATATGTCAGATAACAGCCAGAAAAAAGTCATAGTCGGCATGTCCGGCGGCGTTGATTCCTCTGTATCCGCTTACTTGCTACTTCAACAGGGCTACCAAGTGGAAGGCCTGTTCATGAAGAACTGGGAAGAGGACGATAACGAAGAGTATTGTTCTGCCGCAGAAGATCTCGCTGACGCACAAGCTGTATGTGACAAATTGGGTATTCACCTGCACACCATTAATTTTGCAGCTGAGTACTGGGACAACGTCTTCGAGTATTTCTTAGCCGAATACAAAGCAGGGCGTACACCAAACCCTGATATTCTTTGTAATAAAGAAATCAAATTCAAAGCGTTTTTGGAGTTTGCTGACGAAGTACTTGAAGCAGACTACATCGCGATGGGTCATTATACCCGTCGTAGCTTCCCAAGTGCAGAAGGCGATAAGCCACAAATGCTACGCGGTGTTGATAACAATAAAGATCAAAGCTACTTCCTTTATACCCTAAGCCACGAGCAAATTGCTCGCAGCCTTTTCCCTGTGGGTGAGCTAGAGAAGCCAGAAGTACGCCGAATTGCTGAAGAGCAAGATTTGATCACTGCGAAGAAAAAAGATTCAACGGGTATTTGCTTCATTGGTGAACGTAAATTCACTGAATTCCTAGGTAAATACTTACCGGCTCAACCTGGCAAGATTGAAACCGCTGACGAAGGTCAAGTCATTGGCGAACACCAAGGGCTAATGTACCACACGCTTGGTCAGCGTAAAGGTTTGCATATTGGCGGCCAGAAAGGCGGCGGCGGTAACGAAGATGCATGGTACGTCGTTGATAAAGACGTGAAGCGTAATGTTCTAATTGTAGGCCAAGGTAAAGACCACCCTCGCCTTAAATCTGATGGTTTGATTGCTGGCCAGTTGCACTGGGTAGACCGTCAACCAATCCGTGAACCACTATCATGTACCGTAAAAACACGTTACCGCCAACAAGATATTTCTTGCACCATCATCCCGGTTGATGATGAAAACATCAAAGTGATCTTTGATGAGCCACAAATTGCGGTAACACCAGGCCAGTCAGCTGTTTTTTATAGTGGCGAAGTCTGTTTGGGCGGCGGTATTATCGAGAAGCGTATCTAAGGGAGTTAACGCACATGGCACACACTGTATATGACCGTACCATTGCTTTTGCCGGGATTTGCCAAGCGGTAAAACTTGTTCAGAAAATTGCTCGAGATGGTCATTGTGACCAAGATATTTTGGCTGCCAGCCTAAACAGTATTGTGATCACTGAACCATCAAATACCATCGAAATTTATGGTAATGAAGCTAACCTGCGCATGGGCCTAGAAGCGTTATCAGCTGAAATTGATAACACCCCATCAGGTAATGAAATGACACGCTACTTGGTCAGTGTGATGGCACTTGAGCGTAAGCTTGCCAGTCGCCGTGACAGCATGTCTCAACTTGGTGATCGTATTGATACGGCTAAACGCCAAATCGACCACTTCGATCTTCTAGAAGATCAAATGGTCAGTAATTTGGCCAGCATTTACCTTGATGTAATCAGCCCATTAGGCCCTCGCATTCAGGTAACAGGTACACCTGCGCACCTTCAGCAGCAAGCCGTACAACATAAAGTACGTGCATTATTACTGTCAGCTATTCGTGCGGCTGTACTTTGGCGTCAAGTTGGTGGCAAGCGCCGCCATCTCATCTTCGGACGCAAGCAAATGGTTGAGCAAGCAAAAATATTGCTCGCCCGCTGCTAATTTTTCTAACTGCTGGGGCCTCGTTCCAGCATTTTATTTTGTCTTTTTGACTGTTCAAAGAGACTGTAATACATCGTTTTAAACTCACAAATCAGGAGAGATCAACATGGAACTGTCAGCATTGACTGCTGTTTCCCCGGTAGACGGCCGCTACGGAAGTAAAACAATTGCACTGCGCAGTATTTTCAGTGAATTTGGTTTACTTAAGTACCGTACTATTGTTGAAATCCGTTGGCTACAAAAGCTAGCCGCTACTGATGCTATCGTGGAAGTTCCTGCATTCAGCGACGAAGCTAACGCTTTCCTAAATCGCGTTGCCGCTGAATTTAGCGAAGAAGATGCACTACGTATCAAAACGATCGAGCGCACAACAAACCATGATGTAAAAGCTGTTGAATACTTCCTGAAAGAAAAAGTAGCTGAAGTACCAGAGTTGCACGCAGTAAATGAATTTATTCACTTTGCATGTACATCTGAAGATATCAACAACACGTCTCACGCACTAATGCTTCACGAAGCACGTGAAACAGTGATTTTGCCAGAAATTCGCAATGTTATTGATGCGATTAAAGGCCTTGCTAACGAATACCGTGAAATACCGCTTCTTTCACGTACCCACGGTCAGCCAGCTTCTCCATCAACGATGGGTAAAGAAATGGCAAACGTTGCATACCGCATGGAACGTCAATTCAAGCAAATCGAGAACGTTGAAATTCTAGCGAAAATCAACGGTGCTGTAGGTAACTACAACGCACACATCTCTGCTTACCCTGAAGTTGACTGGCACCAGTTCAGCGAAGAATTCATTACTGAATCTCTTGGCGTTACTTGGAACCCATACACAACTCAGATTGAACCGCACGATTACATCGCAGAACTGTTTGATGCAATTGCTCGTTTCAACACGATTCTTCTAGACTTCGACCGTGACGTTTGGGGCTACATTGCACTCGGTCACTTCAAGCAGAAGACGATCGCTGGTGAAATCGGTTCTTCAACCATGCCACACAAAGTTAACCCAATCGACTTCGAAAACTCTGAAGGTAACCTTGGTCTAGCAAACGCTATGTTCAACCACCTAGCACAGAAACTACCTGTTTCTCGCTGGCAGCGTGACCTAACAGATTCAACGGTTCTGCGTAACCTAGGTGTTGGTTGTGGCTATGCAATCATTGCATACACGTCAACACTGAAAGGTATTAGCAAGCTAGAAGTTAACCAAGCAGCACTAGAAGCTGAGCTGGATCGTAACTGGGAAGTATTGGCTGAACCAGTACAAACTGTTATGCGCCGCTACGGTATCGAAAAGCCATACGAGAAGCTAAAAGAGCTAACTCGTGGTAAGCGTGTTGACGGTGAAGGCATGCGCGTATTCATTGACGGTCTTGAGCTTCCTGAGCACGAAAAAGTACGTCTAAAAGAAATGACGCCAGCAAACTACATCGGTGATGCTATTAAGCTTACTGATAAGCTGTAATCGCAGGCTATTTGTAAAATAGCTCACGATTCGACTTCAAGGCCAGCATTCGCTGGCCTTTTTACGTTTTAGCCCTCTCATACACCTCTCTCAATCACTGCTGATTGGTATTAACCAAATAAAGAGTATAATCCGCGATAATAGTCAGCTAAAAAAGCCAATAATATGTATCAACTCAGCTTCTCATTCGATGAATTCCTTGCTGAATTCTGGCAAAAAAAACCAACAATCATTAAAGGCGGCTTTAAAAACTTCGTCGATCCGATTAGTGCAGATGAACTTGCTGGTCTTGCGATGGAAGAAGAAGTCGACTCCCGTTACGTCGCTAAACACCGTAGTAAATGGGATGTTCGCCATGGCCCTTTAACCTTTGATAAGGTGCCAGAAGATAATTGGTCATTCATTGTTCAGGCGGCGAATCACTGGCATGAAGGTGCTGCGAGTTTGATCACCCCTTTTCGTCAGTTGCCCAATTGGTTATTCGACGACTTGATGATCAGTTATTCCACACCCGGCGGTGGTGTTGGGGCACACATTGACCAATACGATGTCTTTATTATTCAAGGCTCAGGTAAGCGCCACTGGCGAGTCGGCCCGAAAAAAGATGATTATGAAGAAGAATTTGGTCACTCTGGGTTACGTCAAATAAAAAGCTTCGAACCCATTCTCGATGATATTCTTGAGCCTGGCGATATTCTTTATATTCCACCAGGCTTTCCGCATGATGGCTATGCCATTGATACATCGATGAGCTTTTCTGTCGGCTTCCGCTCACCGAAGAAACAAGAGCTGCTCAGCAGTTTTGCTGACTTTGTCATCGCCAATGAAGTCGGTGATGTGCATTATCACAACCCCGCTCTACCAGCTCGTAAAACGCCTGGTGCTATCTTAGAAAGTGAAGCCCAAGACTTAGAGGCCATGATGCGCAGCTTGCTTGACCATCCTCAAATGATGAAGCAGTGGATGGGGGAGCACCTCAGTAATAGCCGACATGAACTTGATATTATCTCGGCAGAACCACCGTGGCAAAGTGCTGAAACCTACCAGTTTTTAGAAAGTGGTGAGGTGATGAAACGTCTGGGGGGGCTTCGTGCATTCTACTTCCCTGAGCAATCACATGTATTGTATATCAATGGCGATAGGTATGAACTACCCGAAGAATGTGGCAAAGCGGCTACTTATCTGTGTGATGAAGAAAACATCACACAAGAGATGCTAGGCCAGTTACTCGATCACCCTGCTTTTGTTGCGCTTTTAACTCAGTTGGTTAATCACGGCTACTGGTACCCTGCCGACTAAGCTTGCCACCGATCAAACACTAAAAACAAAACACCGAGCTATTGCTCGGTGTTTTTACGTTACCAAAGAATAATGTCACCCGATCGTGATAAAAAAAGCGCGGATTTTACCTCGCGCTTAAAGCCTGTCACAGGCTTAAATTAATGGGCATTCAAGCAAGAGACCGCGTGAATATCATTCCCTTCTAGTTGCGGTTTTTTCTCCGCACACGATGCCGTAGCAACAGGACATCGCGTTCTGAACACACAACCTGATGGCGGGCTCATTGGTGATGGCAATTCACCTTCAAGGAGCTCGATATGTTTATTACGTTCTAGATCAGGGTCTGGAATAGGCACTGCAGACATCAGCGCTTTGGTATAAGGGTGCTTCGGCTCGCTAAAGAGCGCATCAGACTCCCCCATCTCAACGGCATTGCCCAAGTACATAACCAACACTCGGTCAGAGATGTGTTTTACCACTGAAAGATCATGCGCGATAAAAATAAGGCTTAAGCCCATCTCTTTTTGCAGTGATTTAAGTAGATTGACTACCTGTGCCTGAATAGAAACATCCAACGCTGACACAGGCTCATCACAAATGATCATTTTGGGTTTTAAGATCAATGCACGCGCAATACCGATTCGTTGACACTGCCCACCAGAGAACTCATGCGGGTAACGGTTAATCACATTGGGTAATAGACCAACCTTCGTCATCATCGCTCTGACTTGGGCTTTAACGTCCTCTTTTGATAAGTCTGGGAAATAAGCTTTTAATGGCTCCGCAATAATTTCGCCAACTGTCATTCGAGGGTTCAATGAAGCCAATGGATCTTGGAATATCATCTGAATATCTTTACGCTTCTCACGCATTGCTTTGTGATCAAGCTTGGTTAGGTCTTGTCCTAGCCAAACAACGCTACCTTCTGTCGCTTCGACCAAACCAATAACAGCGCGAGCAAACGTCGATTTTCCACAACCCGACTCGCCAACGACACCGAGTGTTTCTCCTTCGTAAAGGCGAATACCTACGCCATCAACAGCTTTAAGAGTTAATGGTTTTGTCCAAGGCCAAGCTGACTTTTGTGCGATGTTGAAATGCACTTTTAGGTTTTGGATATCAAGCAGTAGATTTTTATGTGCTTCCATTACCACGTCCCCATATCAGAAAAACACGCACGTAAACGCCCTTCGCTAAACGCTTTTAGCTCTGGAGCCTCTTGATGGCAGCGGCTTGATACCCTATGGCAACGCTCTTGGTAAGGGCAACCAACAGGTAAGCTCAGCAAGTTAGGTGGGTTACCAGGGATCGTCGGTAGCTCCTCGCCTTCGGTATCTAAACGAGGGATCGCTTTCAATAAGCCTTCAGTATATGGGTGAGAGGGCTGATAGAAGATTTCATTGATCTTACCGTACTCCATCGTTCGGCCAGCATACATCACAAGTACTTTATCGCAGCTACCAGCAACAACACCAAGATCGTGGGTGATCATGATAATGGCAGTATTGAAATCGCTCTTTAGCTCATTCATCATTTCCATGATTTGTGCCTGTACCGTCACATCTAGTGCGGTTGTCGGCTCATCGGCAATCAGTAATTTAGGGCGACACAATAACGCCATCGCAATCATTACACGTTGACGCATACCACCTGAGAATTCATGGGGGTACATCAAAATACGTTTGCGCGCTTCAGGAATTTTAACGGCGTCTAGCATACGAACACTTTCCTCGAATGCCTCTGCTTTTCCCATCCCTTTATGAAGCATGAGTACTTCCATTAGCTGATCGCTAACTTTCATGTAGGGGTTTAACGAGGTCATCGGATCTTGGAAAATCATCGCGATTTGCTCAGCACGTATCTTATTTAACTCTTTTTCTGGCAAATTAAGAATATCGCGGCCTTCAAATTTAGCACTGCCGCTAATCATGCCATTTTTGGCTAAGAGACCCATGATTGCGAAAACAGTCTGGCTTTTACCTGAGCCAGATTCACCAACGATACCAAGGGTTTCACCCTGATTTAATGAGAAATTTAGATCATTTACCGCGGTAACAATGCCGTCTTGGGTTTTAAATTCCACGCGTAGATCTTTGACATCTAATAAGCTCATAATACTTCCTTATACTTATTCATCTTTAATTCACTGCCACCATCCAGCAGTGAACTAAAGTTTGCCTTATTCTTATCTGTCTTTTGGATCCAGTGCGTCACGTAAACCGTCACCCACATAGTTAAAGCAGAACAACGTCACGACCATAAAGGCAGCAGGGAACAAGAGTTGCCAGATGGCCACTTCCATTGTTTGAGCCCCTTCTTGCAGCAGTGCGCCCCAGCTTGTCATTGGCTCTTGAACGCCAAGCCCAAGGAAGCTCAAGAATGATTCCGTTAGAATCATCGACGGTACGAGCAAGGTCGAATACACCGCAACAATACCCAGCACATTTGGCACAATGTGGCGTGTAATTATTCGCCACTGGCTAACACCAGACACATGCGCAGCTTCAATAAATTCCTTGCTACGGAGTGACAATGTCTGACCACGTACGATACGTGCCATATCAAGCCAAGAGATTGCACCTATGGCCACAAAAATCAGCATGATATTTCGGCCAAAGAATGTCACAAGCACAATCACAAAGAACATAAATGGGATGGAGTATAGAATCTCAATTACGCGCATCATAACGCGATCCGTTCGACCACCAATGTACCCAGAAGCAGCGCCATACAACGTACCAATGGTTACCGCAACGAATGCTCCCATGATCCCCACCATTAAGGAGATCCGCCCTCCGACTAAGGTTCGGGTATATAAGTCACGACCTAAGCTATCGGTTCCAAAAAAATGGCCTTCCGCGCCAAGGCTTGGTGCTGCATGTAAGGCATACCAGTCAGTATCATCAAACGCATATGAACTAAACATCGGGCCAAAAATCACTGCAAGGGTAATCATGGTCAGAATAGCCAAGCTAATCATTGCGGCTTTGTTACGCATAAAACGAATTCGCGCATCTTGCCACAGGCTACGGCCTTCGATATCCAATTGCTCTGAAAATTTCTCGATGGCCTCTATGTTGTCTTTTTTAGTCAGCATCATATTGTTCGGCCCCTTAATAACGAATTTTCGGATCAATGTACGCCAGTACAATATCGACAATGGCGTTGAACATAATGGTCAAAGTACCAATAAGAATGGTAATACCTAGCACCAAAGAGTAGTCACGGTTAAAAGCAGCATTCACAAACAGTTTACCAATACCGGGTAACCCAAAAATGGTTTCAATAACAACAGAGCCTGTGATGATGCCGACAAATGCAGGGCCCATGTAAGAAACAACTGGCAGCATTGCAGGCTTTAAAGCGTGCTTTAAGATGATATGTGGGTAGCTCAACCCTTTCGCACGTGCGGTACGTATGAAATTACTGTTCAAAGTCTCAATCATGCTACCACGGGTAATACGGGCAAACGTCGCAACATACAGTAATGACATACCTATCATAGGTAATAGCATGTACTTAATCGAACCGTCGTTCCAACCACCAGCAGGTAACCAACCCAAGTTAATTGAGAATATATAAATGAGTATTGGCGCCAATATAAAGGAAGGCATCACCACCCCGGCCATGGCGGTGGACATTATCGTATAATCTATCCAACTATTTTGTTTCAAAGCGGCAATGGTGCCAACGGTTACCCCCATCACCAACGCAAAAATAAAGGCAAAGAAACCAATTTTGGCTGAAACCGGTAGCGCATTAAACACTAACTCGTTAACCGTAAAGTCTTTATATTTAAAAGAAGGGCCAAAATCGCCTTGAACAATATTGCCTAAATATGTGGTGTATTGCTCAAATACAGGTTTATCGAGACCATATTTTGCCTCGATATTTGCCATCACTTCAGGAGGGAGAGGACGTTCAGTTGTAAATGGGTTACCTGGTGCAAAACGCATCAAGAAAAAGGAGATTGTAATTAATACCAATAGTGTTGGTATTGCTTCAAAAATCCGTTTTGCGATGAATTTAATCATAAAATTCCACCGTTAAATTATCGTCTGTGACAGTTTATAAATCGCTAGCTGTAAAACTAGAAATGACACTGCTCTCTTCCTGAGAGCAGTGTTTATTAGATATCTTGCTGTTTATTAATCAGCAATGATGTATAGATCTTTACTGAAGATATTATCTTCTGGATTATTCTCTGGGTAACCACCAAGTTTCGGGTTAACAAGGCGTGCATTCACATAGTGATAGATAGGCATAATTGGCATATCTTTTGATAATTGTGCTTCTGCACGCTTATACGCAGCCGAACGATCGCTATCTGACGCAGCAGCAAGTGCTTTATCTAATAGTGCATCATAAGATTCACTCTCGTACTTAGGATAGTTTTGAGAGTGACCATCACGCATAATAGCTAAGAATGTTGATGCTTCATTATAATCACCACACCAACCGGCACGTGATACATCAAAGTCACCTTGACGCTTGCTGTCTAGGTAGCTTTTCCATTCTTGGTTTTCAAGTACAGCCGTTACACCCAATGATTTCTGCCACATTGAAGCGATAGCAACAGCAACCTTCTTATGGTTTTCGCTGGTGTTATACAGTAAATCGAATTTAAGTGGATTACTTGAATCGTAACCTGCTTCAGCTAATAATGATTTTGCTTTCTCTACTCGCTCTTTCTGAGACAATTTCGAGTAGTCAGGCATTTCAACGTCAAGACCATTCGTCGCTAATGGTGTGAAGTTATAAGCAGATGTTTCACCTTTACCCACAATGAATTTAGCAATCACGTCACGGTCAATTGCATAAGACAATGCTTTACGTACATTCGCGTCATTAAACGGTGCTTTAGCCGTATTAAACTCGTAGTAATATGAACATAGGTATGGCGTTACTTTTACATTTTCAGGGTATTGTTTTACCAAACGCTTAAAGTGTTCGTTTGGCATTTCATAAGTCACATCCACTTCACCCGCAAGGAAACGGTTCATTTCCGCAACTTGGTTTTCAATTGGTAGGTAAGTGACTTTATTTAATACTGATTCTGCATTGTTCCAATAAGCGTCATTTCGAGTTAGCACGATACGCTCGTTAACCACCCAGTTATCTAGCTTATATGCACCGTTTCCAACATAATTTTCAGGGCTAGTCCACTTATCACCAAGCTCTTCAACCACCTTCGCATTAACTGGCTTCATAGAAGTGTGTACTGTCATTGATGCAAAGTACGGGACAGGCTGATCAAGTGTGATTTTTAAGGTATGCGAATCAATTGCTTCAACGCCTAATGTATCTGGGCTCTTTTTACCCATGATGATATCACCAGCATTTTTCATGGTGGTCATTTCTAGGTAAGAAGCATAAGGAGAGCCAGTTTTAGGATCGGCAAGACGCTGCCAAGTATAAACAAAGTCACTAGCAACAACTGGATCGCCATTTGACCATTTTGCATCTTTTCTTAGGTTGAAGACCCAAGTTTGATTATCTGTGGTTTCCCAAGACTCGGCTACGCCACCAACCAGCTTACCGTTACTGTCTTGATTGACTAGGCCTTCTAGCAAATCGCGAATCACATTCGACTCAGGGACGCCAGATACTTTCTGCGGGTCTAGTGATTCAACTTCAGTGCCGTTGCCTCGAACTAATTCTTGTTTTTCCGCAAGCTTTACATCTTCCGGAACATCCGCCGCGATAGTAGAAAAAGAGGTAGCAGCAACTGTCATACCAGCACCAAGCAAAAGCGCTTGGGTAATTTTATTCTTATACATGCATTAACTCCAATACATCATTTAATACGTCCTTGAGTTTCTTCAGTTGGTTGCATAATTAAGCAACTACCTTTGCATCACTAATCCTAAGCAACACAAAGCAAACCGAAGAATTGGTCAAAACATTATCAGGCATTGAAGTAAGTTGCCACATTTTGATTACAAAAAGCGACATAATTCTTAATAATAGCCATTAATGTGAAATAAGTGACTAGATGACTGTTTGGTTACAGTTCAATGTGTCACAAAATTCATATAAGAAAGAAATATCGGCCAATAACGCCAAGAAAACCTTATTTTTGAATAATTAATCTCATTAAAAAACAAAAAATCAGCACAAAAGACTCAAATACACAACGATAGCCCATATAGTCAATAACATTTATTTAAAGATATGACTCTGATACATAAAAAAAGCGCCTTTCGGCGCTTTTTTTATTTATTCTCACTGTCTAATTGAATATTGGGTGGCACTTCATTGGGTGTTTGCTGTTTTCCTTCAACCATTGACTGATTATCATCAGCATTTACAACCGAATCAAACAAACCATCGTGATTAATTTCGTCCATCATTTGTTTAATTTTACGATTCGTCACTCGCTTATGCTTCATGGAACCCTCCGTTGTTAACCAAAACTATCAATTTGGAGCAGTAGAAAAAGTCTATTTTTAAACCCAGCTAGCACTCTTTATCATTCTGACTGAATAAAATTTCAATATTGACGTTCATTCAGGCAGACGAAACATGAATATAAAATATGGCACAACAATATAATTCCCGCACGGCACACGACGCCATAATAACCAAAGCGAATATAAAACAAATTCAATAGATTGATTTTTCACATAGTGAACTTTTCATAACGAAGGCATTTCTATAACAAGTTTATAACGCTACTATAAATTTATTGGCTATTTACTTAATTACACTAAGTTTATTCCAATAATCCGTTCCCGTTCCGTTATATCTTGAGAGTAATACTATATGAGACCCGTTGGTTGCTATCCACCCCCAAGTCCTTCCCGCGTCCGTCACGGCTATGTGCCTCCATCGCACAAAGCCAAAGATGGTAACAAAGGTAACAATTAAGCCTTTACGGTTGCGTTATCGTATCTTTTAGCCCCTCATGATGAGGGGCTACTTTTTTCTAAAACACATCCGCTAATTTCTGCGCTCCTTGCCATTCATCAATAGCTATGAAATCATCAGCTAACGATCAAGGAAATGATCTGCCACCTTATATCAAACAATAAACCACCAGCACTTACTCGTTTGGTATTGATGTTTTGAATGGAAGCCTAGATGGAAACAAAAACAGTTGTACATGACGAAACCTACTCAATATCTCAACTTGCACAGGAGTTTTCTGTTTCGTTAAGAAGTATTCGATTTTACGAGGATCAAGGGTTACTTAAACCGCATCGTCGCGGCAAACATCGGATTTTTTCACGCAGTGATAGAAGTCGGCTAATACTCATCCTCCGAGGTAAGCGCTTAGGTTTTACTCTAATGGAGGTTCAAGAGTTATTTCGCTTATATGACGCAGATAGCGGCACAAAAAAGCAACTACAGGACATGCTCAATACTGTTCAGGCACGCCAACAAAAGCTAAAACAGCAGCAAAATGATATTGATCTGATTATGATGGAACTTAACGCTGCAGAACGTCGCTGTTATAAGCAACTATCAAAGTTAGGCTAGGCATTACTGTAATAGGCAGATAAAAAGGGCGCAACGCACGCCCTCTTACCTCATTTAAATTCGCGCACTAAGACGATACTCCACACAGCTAATGCATGTTAATTTTTATCACCCATACCTTATGTGTCTGCTGAGTATCAACGCCATCAACAATCATACGTTTTAAATAAGCTAAACGATGGTGGCCTTCAATAAGATTAAAGGGAGCTTTTAGCACCTTGCCATTCATTGTGGGTAAATCACGCTCATAATGAAGGACAATTGGCGCAACGGGCCAAGTCCCCCTCTCTTGCATCTCTTGAACTAGCCAACTACGCTGAAAAATAGGATTTTGCATTCGGCCAGACAACTTATCAATGACATCTTGGTGTGGCGTTTGAATTTTTGACTGAATTTGCTCTGAGCCCCACTCTTCTAAAGAGAACTGCATTGACTGAAAATCCAGCCACCCCCAATTACAAAGTACCCCTTTCCAATGCCGATAAACCCATTGTTCGAGTACATCATCAGGAAAGTTAGGCAGTACTTGCTTTGCCTTAGGTCGCCATTGAGCCCATGTTTCACAGCTTCTTTGCCCAAAACCATCTGGCTCTAATTCATAGAGTAAACGATCGCTCCTGATCATAAGCATACTCCCTAGCAGTTTTGCATTCCTTGCCTTGCTGTTTAAATTAAATAACCATTCATTATTAGTGGTTATTTATACCTATACTTTGAAAGTAGCACAGCGCTTTAGGAATGAACACCTGAATATTTAAGAAAGATTATGCAGGAACAGGAGGAACAGGAGGAACAGGAGGAACAGGAGGAACAGGAGGAACAGGAGGAACAGGAGGAACAGGAGGAACAGGAGGAACAGGAGGAACAGGAAAGAATAGAGCGCCCATATATATAGGCGCTATAACTAGGCGTTATTTTTCCCAGCGATCAGCAGCAGAGGTATCTGTATCGCGAGCATCCACCCAACGAGACTCTTCTGCCGTTTGTTCTTTTTTCCAAAAAGGAGCACGTGTTTTCAAAAAGTCCATAATGAACTCACATGCCTCAAATGCTGCACCACGGTGAGCACTGGTTACGCCAACAAATACAATTTGATCACCCAATGCCAGATCACCGACACGGTGAATCACGCGGGTTTTCAGTAATGGCCAGCGTTGACTCGCCTGTTCAACGATTTCAGCCAATGACTTTTCTGTCATTCCCGGGTAATGCTCTAAAGAAAGACCAGTAACGCTATCACCTTGGTTAAAATCTCTAACCTTACCGACAAACGTAACCACTGCTCCCGCATCTGTACCTTGAGCTAATTTTTCATACTCATCAGCCACTGAAAAATCTTCAAACTGAACAGAAATCATGCTTATCCCCCAGTTACTGGCGGGAAGAAGGCAATTTCATCACCGTCTTTAATTTCGGTATCTAACGCTGTGATTGTTTGATTAACAGCCACCAGCAATTTTCCTGACTCTAATGCAAGCTGCCATTTATCACCACGTGTCACTAGGTGGCTTCGTAATGCTTCAGCTGTAGTAAATTCAGCATTTAATTCAAGGCGGTCAACCCCTACTAGCTCTTTTACCTGAGCAAAGAAAAGTACGTTAATCATGATTCCACCTTAAAATGCCCAGACTTTCCGCCCGTTTTTTCAAGTAAACGAACCTGTCCGATCACCATGTCTTTTTGTACGGCTTTACACATATCGTAAATAGTTAGCGCAGCAACCGAAGCCGCCGTAAGGGCTTCCATTTCAACACCGGTCTTACCCGCTAATTTACAGCAAGACTCAATGCGTACCATATTTTCCGCTTCGATGGCTTCAAGTTGTACTTCAACTTTTGACAGCAACAACGGGTGGCAAAGTGGAATAAGATCCCATGTTTTCTTTGCCGCTTGAATACCAGCAATGCGTGCTGTCGCAAACACATCACCTTTATGGTGCTGACCTGAAACAATAAGCTGTAATGTGTCAGCCGCCATATGAACAAAAGCTTCTGCGCGCGCTTCTCTAACCGTTTCTGACTTTGCAGACACGTCTACCATGTTCGCTTCACCAGAAGCATTAATGTGCGTAAATTGGTTCATCCGTTAAAAATCCAAACAGAAAAATGAAAATGATTAAAAAGACGACTTAGCCGCCAATTGATGACAAGTTCGGTGTCATGCCGGTATTACCTTCATCAAGGAAGTGGCTGACCGCTTTTTCTTGTAATCCGCCTTGAATACGAGCAATCAGCGCATCACGTTGTTCGTCCTCTTGCAGTAAATCACGCAGCTCTACGCCGTGATCACCAAACAAACACAAATGCAATTTGCCTTTTGCCGAAACGCGCAAGCGATTACAACTTTTACAGAAGTCTTTCTCGTAAGGCATGATCAGCCCTATCTCACCCTGATAATCAGGATGACAAAACACTTGGGCAGGGCCATCGTTATTGCTTTTAAGCTTCAACACCCAACCATTGGCAATTAAATAATTACGAATACTCACGCCTGATACATGATGGTTGGTAAAGAGATCATCCATTTCACCCGTCTGCATTAATTCAATGAAACGTAGCTGAATAGGACGATGTTGAATCCAAGCTAAAAACTGAGGGAGTTGCTGTGAATTAAGGTCTTTCAATAAGACGGTATTCACTTTTACTTGCTCAAAACCCGCATCAAAGGCTGCATCAATACCATCCATAACCTGATTAAACATGTTTTCACCAGTTATCTGATAAAACATTTTAGGGTCAAGACTATCAACACTCACATTAATGTGCGTTAAACCAGCGTCACGCCACTCTTTAACATGCTTTGCCATACGGTAACCATTTGTCGTGGTCGCGACTTTGGTAATACCTGGCTGCGCTGCAACAGTACGAATGATATCGGTAAAATCACGACGAAGACTCGGCTCACCACCCGTAATACGCACTTTAGACGTACCACATTCAGCAAAAGCACCAGTCACTCGTTGGATCTCTTCAAGCGTTAGAAAAGAAGGTTTTTTATTCTCTGCTGGACGGTAGCCATCCGGCAGGCAATATGTACATTTAAAGTTACAGACATCTGTAACTGACAAACGCAAGTAATAGAACTTGCGATGATAAGTATCTTCAAATTGTTTCGCCACGGAACACCTTTCCAAATACGGGAGGCCGATGCATTTCTTTATCGACCCTGGTGACAAAATGTCACTGTCTTAAAACACTTATGTTTCTTTTAAGAAGCACTTAGTGATCCAAGCTCGGAGTTATGGCAATTGTGCAAAGGGGGATAATCCAAACAGAACACAACAGCGTATAGTTATAAAAGTATCAGAAAATTGACCAAACGGGCAAATCGTTGGAAAAAATTCGTTCTGCATTCTACCTTTCACGGGATTTCACGACAATACTACTAAAGTGAATACAGGAAAGTTTTCTTACAAAAAGTGAGGATATTATGTCCAATATAATAGAATCTGCCACGATTGAAGATGTTGCACTCTACCTACAACGTGAAGAAGGGCTAGATGCGAGTAGTGCCCGTACGCAAGCTCAGGTCGTTATTGATAGCTTTACCGATATGCAGGATAAAGGGTTAATTAAAGGCTGGTACTTTGATGAACAAAGTCACTTAGAACTGTTACCCAGTGACAACGCACTAAAGATTATCGCAAATCAAAAATAATTCGCATTTTGCACACTCATTTTGGCCATCAGTTTGCAATATGATACTAAATACTGACTCATTAGTAAGAAAGCCACAATAAAAGCGGTATGACAATCCGGCACTACATTTGCAATGTCTATATTATCTGACAAGGGTTAAATAGCCGGAGCATCTTATGAAACAGTACATACCGCTTCTTTTCCAAAAACGCCATATTTTACCTGGCGGTAAAATTCCTCTCCGCATTGCACCCGGCCCACAAATGGATACGTTTAAAGCGGCATTATCTAGTGGCGATAGCTTTGGGGTCTGCATGTTCGATGAAGGTGAGCATGGGCATCACTTCTTCCACATAGGTACACGTGTCACTGTAGAAGACTTTGATACATCCCCAACAGATGGCACATTGATTGTAACGGTTTCAGGCCATGAAAACTTCCGAATCGATAGCCTCGAACGTAATGATGATGGGGTATTCATTGGCGAATGCGATGCCATTCCGCTCTGGCCTGAAACGCAAGTGAATAATGACCAACAAATTCTCGCTGACAAACTTAAGGTCATGTTCAAAAAACACCCTGAGCTTAATGGGCTCCATCAGCAAAAACAATTCAACAACTTAACTTGGTTATGTCAGCGATGGCTTGAAATTCTGCCAGTGCCAACCAGTGAGAAGCAAGCTCTAATAAATACACCAAACTGTTTAGATACATATGATTATTTAATGAGCATCATGCAAAAAACACACTAGCTGCCAAACCACAATGTACGCCTCACTCATAAGAGAAGGCGTAACAGGTTTCGCAACATACCCTCCCCCCGCCCGCGCGATCAACTTGCCACGCATGTTTCACACTCACGAAGTGTGACAAAGTTATCAGCTTTACGTAATTGCCTGTATTCGCTGTTATGAAATAAGTACACTGTTCACAATTCTTGTTTTATCGGTATATATTGGCACCTTCATGTCTAACGCAACCTCTCTTTCTAATCAAAGCCCAAACATTGTCGCTATCGGTGGTGGTCACGGATTAGGGCGTATTTTATCGGCCTTGTCTAACTACGGTGAGAACGTGACAGGCATTGTTACCACCACTGATAATGGTGGTTCAACAGGCCGAATAAGGGCTTGTCAGGGGGGAATTGCATGGGGAGATATGCGTAACTGTATCAATCAATTAATTACCGAACCTTCTGTTGGCTCGATGATTTTTGAATACCGCTTTCGGGGTAACGGTGAGCTTGATGGACATAATCTCGGTAATTTAATGCTAAAAGCACTCGATAACCTTTCGATTCGTCCATTAGAAGCCATTAACCTTATCTGCGATATGTTAAAAGTAAAAACAAATATCGTCCCGATGTCAGAGCACCCAGCCGACCTATCAGCCATGACGCCGGCAGGTGAAATTATCTGTGGTGAAACCAGTGTTGACGAATTAGAAGATGTACCTCAACGTCTTTATGTTGAATCTGCAGTGCCCGCAACCAAAGAAGCTGTTGTCGCAATCAACAATGCTGACATTATTTTACTTGGCCCTGGTAGTTTTCTTACCAGTGTAATGCCTGCATTACTGCTGAAGGAAATTGAGCAAGCGCTGAAAAGCAGCTCAGCTAACGTTGTGTTTATTACGAACTTAGATAAAGAGAAAGGCCCCGCAGGTAGAATGTCGCTCGCTCAAATGCTGCATTGGTGCGAGCGAGCAATGGGGGGGCGTCAAGTAGACTGTGTACTGACTGATCAGCCAAATGAATTGCTTGATGCAAAATATAAACAATATGTGGAAGATCTCGCATCAAACAATCATGAATGGCGCCATGACCGCGAAAAACTACAGCAAGCCATTGAGCGGATCATCATGGCTCGCTAAGCGTTTATACTCAATTGCCATACCCTCGACCAGCTGTCTAAATTCAGACAGATGGTCGAACATCCACTGATCTTGCCCTTGTTTTACTCTCGATTCGCACTCTTGCGCCATTAACGCTAATTCGTCGGCCCCAAAACTAGCGGCACTACTTTTAATGGCATGGCTGATCTCTCGAACCTGGCCAACACTTGGCTGATCTGAAAGCTGGCAAAAATACTGATCCAGTTCATCACTAAATACGGTCAATAATAACGTTAAGGTATCGTGACCAACTTCGTCTGCCATACGCCTAATTGTTTCTGCGTTGATTCCGGTTGCCATTCAATACTCTCCCTACAACTAACCTTGTGCTTCCTGCCAGGTTTGTAATTTACGATAAATCGTGGACGGACTAACTTCCAAAAGTCCCGCCGCTCGCGGAATGTTACCATCGCAGGCATCGATTGCTGCTTCTATTGCGCGTTTCTCTACAATCCAAAGCGGCTCTACCTGTGATTTACTCGCCATTTGGCTCACACTATTTATGCCATGCACTTCAGGTGTGCTTGGCGTATCTAGCACAATGCTCGAAGAGGATGCAATTTTAACGCCACCATTATTAATAGGAGGCGGCACCATTGGTAATGTAACCTCTTCGCCTGCATTTAGCACCACGATATTACGAATTACGTTTTGTAGCTCACGAACATTTCCTTGCCAATGGTATTGGGTAAAGAGCTTAATAACTTCGGGGGAAAAACGACTAAAGTTCTTTCCTTCTTCAACCGATACCAGTGCCAGTAAAGCATGAGCTATTTCAAGTACATCTTCACCGCGATCGCGTAACGGAGGCAGTGTTACAGGAATAACATGTAAACGATAATATAAGTCTTCTCGAAAGCGTCCTTCTTGTACCTCTAACCAAGGGTTTCGATTCGTCGCACAAACAAAGCGTACATCAACAGAGCTGGTTTTCGATGAACCAACTTTTTGATAGGTACCTGTTTGAATGAAGCGAAGCAGTTTACTTTGCAAATCCAGATCCATTTCGCAAAGCTCATCAAGAAATAACGTCCCATTATTGGCAAGTTCTACAGCACCCTGCCGCTCGGTTGATGCCCCTGTAAACGCACCTTTAACATGGCCAAACAATTCACTTTCAATCAACTCTTTGGGTATCGCTGCACAGTTTAAGGCTACAAATGGCTTATCATTTCGAGGACTCGCAGCATGAACCGCTTCCGCACACACTTCTTTACCCGTTCCACTCTCGCCCGTAATAAATACAGTTGCTTTACTCGATGCAGCAGATTCAATTACTCGATATACCGCCTGCATCGGTAAACTATTACCAATAAAGCCTTGATATTGCGCACCAGCCTGCTTAGAAGCCGCTACTCCTTGCGATGATTTTTCTTCGCTTTTTAACGCATTATTAACCGTCACACGTAACCTGTCGGCTTCGCATGGTTTTATCAAAAAGTCTTGTGCACCATAGCGCATTGCTTCAACAGCTACATCAATCGAGCCGTGGGCTGTCATGATCACGACAGGTATATCGCCGAGATCGCGCCTTACCGCTTCCAACACCTCCATCCCGGTCATATCTGGCAACCTGAGATCCAGTAAAATAAGGTCCGGGATGATGTCTTTGACAAATCTGAGCGCTTCTGAGCCCGTGCCAACGATCGTCACCGATACACCTAAAGGGTTGAGGTAAGACTTATAAAGTGCCGCGACTGACGCAGTGTCTTCAACCATCAAGACTTGGCGCTGTCTTGTTTTGCTTTCCATTGCCCCCTCCAAATCTTATTGATCTTTACTAATTGTAATCAATAGAAAAATTTTGATAGTACTTTTTTGTCATTGAAGTCGCATAACGCCTTTTTTTTCATTATGAATCGCATAATAATTYGCAAAATGCAAATACGTGTTTATTTTTCAACCTTTAAATGACAAAAATATCCTTGAAGGCCGCTAAAAAAGTACAATTAAAGGAGTCTTAAAAAGTTGGCACAGGTTCTGCATTAATTAATATGACTCTCCTGAGAGTCAACCTAGCCAACTGACGTTGTTTGTGGATTTTTTCACTAAAACAATGACGCCAACCGAAATTGTTCTCGGTTGGCTTTTTTTTGCCTGAAATTTGCCCCTGATAAATACACAAAAGTAAAAAGAGGCAATCTCAAATGAGTGGGAATTAACTGTTGGTAATAAATTGCTGTCTTAACGTATGAATTTTATCTCGCAGCTCTGCGGCTTTTTCAAATTCCAAATTCTGTGCCGCATCGTACATCTGCTTCTCAACCTGCTGTATTTCAGTTTCAAGCTGTTGTGGCGACATCGAACTATAGCTGCCTTTTGTCTCTGCGACCTTGTGAAGCTGCGCAGCTCGATTTGTTGATTTTCCTTTACCAGGAATACCTAGCTCCATAATATCGGAGACTTTTTTATCAAGGGATTTCGGAACAATGCCATGCTTTTCATTGTGTGCGATTTGCTTTTCTCGGCGACGTTCTGTTTCTGAAATTGCACGCTGCATAGAGCCGGTAATTTTGTCACCATAAAGAATGGCTCGGCCTTCTAAGTGGCGAGCCGCTCGGCCGATGGTCTGTATCAATGAACGTTCAGAGCGTAAAAAGCCTTCTTTATCAGCATCCAAAATCGCAACAAGTGAAACTTCAGGCATATCAAGCCCTTCTCGGAGCAAGTTAATACCCACGAGTACATCAAATTCGCCTAAACGAAGATCGCGTATTATCTCGACCCGTTCTACTGTATCAATATCTGAGTGTAGGTATCTTACCTTCACACCATGTTCAGATAAGTATTCCGTTAAGTCTTCAGCCATACGTTTGGTTAAAGTCGTCACCAACACGCGTTCGTGCTTCACTTCTCTTTTATGTATTTCAGACAGTAAATCATCAACTTGTGTGGCAACAGGCCTTACTTCAATAATAGGGTCAAGTAAGCCCGTCGGCCGTACAACTTGCTCAGCGATATCATTACCGGATTTTTCAATTTCGTAATTGCCCGGTGTTGCGGATATATACAACGTTTGTGGTGCGAGTGCCTCAAATTCTTCAAATTTCAATGGCCGATTGTCTAATGCAGAAGGTAGTCGAAAGCCGTACTCTACGAGGTTTTCTTTACGCGAACGGTCACCACGGTACATGGCACCAATTTGTGAAACCGTTACGTGAGATTCATCAATAATCAGCAAACCATCGGCAGGTAAATAATCAAATAAGGTCGGTGGTGGCTCGCCTTCTGTACGACCACTTAAATAGCGTGAGTAGTTTTCAATTCCAGAACAAAAGCCAAGCTCATTCATCATTTCAATATCAAACTGAGTACGCTGGCTGATCCGCTGTTCTTCTACCAATTTATTACTTTCAAGTAATTGTTTTTTACGGCTAGCTAATTCGACTTTTATACCCTCTACCGCCTCAAGTACTTTTTCTCTTGGTGTAACGTAGTGGGTTTTCGGATAAATAGTACACCTTGGTAAATCCCGCTTAATCAAGGTGCCAGTTAAGGGGTCAAACACACTGATACAATCAACTTCATCATCAAATAGCTCAAGACGAATGGCATCTTTCTCTGATTCCGCAGGAAAAATATCAATGACTTCGCCACGAACTCGGAAGGTTCCGCGCTCGAATGCCATATCATTACGCTTATATTGCAATTCAGCCAAGCGACGTAAAATATCACGTTGATCGATCATGTCTCCACGTCGAACATGCAGCATCATCTTTAAGTAAGAGTCCGGATCACCCAAGCCATAAATCGCAGACACTGAAGCAATAATAATGACATCACGCCTTTCCATCATTGCCTTGGTTGCCGATAGCCTCATTTGTTCGATATGCGCATTAACCGATGCATCTTTTTCTATAAAAGTATCGGTTGTTGGTACGTACGCTTCGGGCTGATAATAGTCGTAATATGAAACAAAATATTCAACAGCATTGTCTGGAAAAAAGCCCTTCATTTCACCGTATAATTGTGCAGCTAAGGTTTTGTTAGGGGCAAGGATCATCGTTGGACGCCCTGTTTCCGCAATGACGTTTGCAACAGTGAACGTCTTCCCCGAACCCGTCGCTCCCAATAAAGTTTGGTGTGCCAGCCCTGAATCGAGCCCATCGAGTAACTGCGAAATGGCCGTTGGCTGATCACCAGAAGGTGAATAGCGTGATGAAAGGTTAAAGGTTTTAGAGCTAGTCTTATCCATCATGATTCCGAACTGGTTATATGATCAGTGTGGTGACATTGTGCAGTAGCTTACGAACATGTCAATAATAAGAGTGGATCCTTCTTAGGGATCTCCCCACCTAAACCTTGCTAAAGCCACTCCAGCGAGCAACCGCCTATTAATGGAGGGGCATTTTTCGTTAATTAAAGTAAATATACTTTTCGCTTGACGGTATTGATCTTACGCCGTATTATCAGCGCCCACGATTCATACAGCCTCCATTCAGATTCATTCTGATTAAGTCTCGACTATTCCTTAGTGTTATATTTTTATACCAACCTTTCCCACAGCTTATTCAATTCTTGATTTAAATCAATTCACAGAACATTATTCTCAATTATAAAAATAAAGTAATTACTTCAATACACGCCCCCACGCTTAAACAACACCCTATGATGCCCCCAATAACAGCTATTTAACGCCCTTTGGAAATTGTCTATTTTTTACCCAAAATGCCACCCGCGTAGGCTTACTGAGTAGTTTCCAAGTATCCATCAACATACTTATCCACAGTTTCCGTGGATAAGTGTGTTAAAGCCTTGTCTTTGCTGGGCTGTAGGAATGCAAGACCCTTTTAAGCTTTTTCCTACAAAAAACGGGTCACAATAAGTTGGCATGGCGCGTGAAAAAATATTTGACAGATGTTTACTTAATGCTGGAAATACGTACACGCCTGTTAATACAACATAGCATTCTCATTACGATGGGCTAATTAACCATCAAAAAGTGCATCTAACTGAAAAACCCTGCTCCTGAGGAGTTGTTATAGATACAACAAAGACTGATAATATAAGGATCTTTAGCAAATAGTATTATGGCGGTATGACTGAATACCTACTCCTTCTTGTCGGTACAGTGTTGGTTAACAACTTTGTATTGGTAAAATTCTTGGGCCTGTGTCCTTTCATGGGTGTTTCCAAAAAACTGGAAACAGCGATAGGCATGGGGTTAGCGACAACGTTTGTACTCACACTGGCATCAGTGTGTGCGTACTTGGTTGAGACCTATATTCTTATCCCTTTGGATATTCAATACCTTCGGACCCTCAGCTTCATCTTAGTGATCGCTGTTGTCGTTCAATTTACAGAAATGGTGGTTCATAAAACCAGTCCAACGCTCTATCGCCTATTGGGGATATTCTTACCATTAATTACCTCCAATTGCGCAGTACTTGGGGTTGCTCTACTCAATATTAACGAACGACATAATTTTATCGAATCCGTGATTTATGGTTTCGGTGCTGCCGCAGGCTTTTCACTCGTCCTAATTCTCTTTGCATCAATGCGAGAGCGTATTGCTGCAGCTGACGTTCCTGCGCCTTTTAAAGGAGCATCTATTGCCATGATCACTGCAGGTTTAATGTCTCTTGCCTTCATGGGCTTTACTGGATTGGTGAAACTGTAAATGAGCGGATTACTGATTGCCGTCATCGCGATTGCCGTTCTCGCCGCAATCTTTGGCCTTGTTTTGGGTTTTGCATCTATACGTTTTAAGGTTGAGGCAGACCCAATTGTTGAACAAATTGATGCCATTTTGCCACAAACCCAATGCGGGCAATGCGGCTACCCCGGTTGCCGTCCCTATGCCGAAGCCATTGCCAATGGTGACAATATCAACAAATGTCCTCCCGGCGGCCAACAAACAATAGAAAAACTTGCTGACCTCATGGGCGTTGATGTCCAAGAGTCTGCACATGATGCTGAAAAAAGTATTAAAAAAGTGGCGTTCATTCATGAAGATATGTGTATTGGCTGTACAAAGTGTATTCAGGCTTGCCCTGTTGACGCGATTGTTGGTGGCACAAAAGCCCTTCACACCGTCATTAAAGATGAATGTACCGGCTGCGATTTATGCGTTGCGCCGTGTCCAACTGATTGTATTGAAATGGTGCCAATAGAAACGACACCTGAAAGCTGGAAATGGGACCTCAACCAGATCCCTGTCGTTAATCTACCAGCCGAAAGTAAACAGAGCACGGTGAAGTAACATGCTGTCAATTATCGAACAAATAAAACAAGGCCAGCTTTGGGACTTTCCGGGCGGAATACACCCATCTGAAAACAAAAAAATATCAAGCAAAGCCGCGATTGAACAAGCTGGTATTCCTCAAGAACTCATACTGCCGCTGAAGCAACACATTGGTACTAAAGGTGACATTCTTGTTGCCGTCGGCGATAGCGTGCTCAAAGGGCAACCGCTGACAAAAAGTGATATGAGCATGTGCGTTCCGATTCACGCACCAACATCCGGTATCATCAGTGCAATAGAACAGCGTACAACCGCACACCCGTCAGGCTTAACCGATTTAAGTATCGTGATCCAAAGTGATGGTAAAGATGCGTGGTACGCGAAAACTAAGACACCTAACTATCAAACACAAGAACCCGGTGACCTCATTGATGCTATTCGTTTCAGTGGTATTGCCGGATTAGGTGGCGCAGGCTTTCCTACAGGGCGAAAACTGCAAGGTAGCCTTGGACTTGCAGATATTTTAATCATCAATGCTGCCGAGTGTGAACCTTATATCACCGCCGATGACCGCTTAATGCAAGATTATGCTGAAGAGGTCATCGAAGGTATTCGTATCTTACGTCATATTGTGAAGCCTAAGCTTACACTGATAGGTATCGAAGATAATAAGCCTGAAGCAGTTAAAGCCTTAGAAATGTGCGTTAATGCCGATGATAATATTATTATTCGAGTTATCCCGACCAAGTACCCTTCAGGTAGCTCCAAACAACTTGTAAAGGTTCTAACTGGCCGCGAAGTTCCAACACAGTCTCGCTCTTCTGCTGTTGGTGTCGTGGTACAAAATGTCGGTACAGCATTTGCCGTTAAACGCGCAATTATTGATGGGGAACCATTAATTGAACGTGTTGTTACACTGACAGGTGAAGCCTTCAAACAGCGCGGTAATGTTTTTGCACGCTTAGGTACGCCGATTAGCTACTTACTCGACCACTATGGCTATAAGCCGGATCGAAAGTACCCGCGAGTTATTGTGGGCGGCTCACTAATGGGGTTTACCCTTCCCCATGCCAATGTACCAATCACTAAAATTACTAACTGTATTCTTGCACCAAAGCGTCGAGAGTTACCTCTTCATACGCATGAAATGGCCTGTATTCGCTGTAGTGCCTGTGCTGACGCATGCCCGACATCACTATTGCCTCAGCAGCTGCAATGGTATGCAAAAGACCAAGACTACGACAAATGCGAAGAATATAACCTCTTTGACTGCATAGAGTGTGGCGCTTGTGCCTATGTGTGTCCGAGTGAGATCCCACTTGTCAGTTACTATCGTCAGGCTAAAGCTGAAATATATGCTCGCCGTCAAGATGAAGAAAACGCCGAGCGTGCAAAACAACGTTTTGAAGCGAAGCAAGCACGTTTTGAGCGTGATAAAGCCGCACGAGAAAATCGCTTCAAAAAAGCAGCTGATGATCGCCGAAAAGAGATGTCATCGTCCGGAGGTGATGATGCTGTCGCCGCCGCGATTGCTCGTGTAAAAGCCAAACAAGCGCAAGCTACAAATGCCGATACAGATGATAAAAAACCTGCCGTTGCAGCCGCGATTGCTCGCGCTAAAGCAAAACAGGCAGAAGCAGCAGCAAAAGCAAGCAACACTGAAGACACACTTCCTGATAACAGTGAAATGGCAAAATTACGTGAAGAACGTAAGCGTCAAGCTCGTGAGCGGAAAGCGGCTAAGCCAGCAGAGCTCAGTGATGATCAAGTAGCAGCACCTTCTGATAATAAAAAGGACGCTGTGGCTGCAGCTATTGCTCGCGCTAAAGCACGAAAAGCAGCGCAGCAAGCAGAAGCGCCTGCAGAAAAGGAAACGGAAACAGATAACGCGCCTGAAGTGGACGATCCGAAAAAAGCGGCTGTAGCTGCTGCCGTTGCTCGTGCAAAAGCCCGTAAAGCAGCGCAGCAAGCAGAAGCGCCTGCAGAAAAGGAAACGGAAACAGATAACGCGCCTGAAGTGGACGATCCGAAAAAAGCGGCTGTAGCTGCTGCCGTTGCTCGTGCAAAAGCCCGTAAAGCAGCGCAGCAAGCCGAAGCGCCTGCAGAAAAGGAAACGGAAACAGATAACGCGCCTGAAGTGGACGATCCGAAAAAAGCGGCTGTAGCTGCTGCCGTTGCTCGTGCTAAAGCGCGTAAAGCGCGTAAAGCGCGTAAAGCAGCGCAGCAAGCCGAAGTTGCTGCAGGAACAGAAACGGATAACGCGCCAGCAGCGGATGATCCGAAAAAAGCGGCTGTAGCGGCTGCCGTTGCTCGCGCCAAAGCCCGTAAAGCTGCGCAGCAAGCAGAAGCGCCTGCAGAAAAGGAAACGGAAACAGATAACGCGCCTGAAGTGGACGATCCGAAAAAAGCGGCTGTAGCTGCTGCCGTTGCTCGTGCAAAAGCACGAAAAGCGGCGCAGCAAGCCGAAGTACCTGCAGAAAAGGAAACGGAAACAGATAACGCGCCTGAAGTGGACGATCCGAAAAAAGCGGCTGTAGCGGCTGCCGTTGCTCGTGCAAAAGCCCGTAAAGCAGCGCAGCAAGCCGAAGCGCCTGCAGGAACAGAAACGGATAACACGCCAGCTGTAGACGATCCGAAAAAAGCTGCTGTGGCGGCTGCCGTTGCTCGTGCTAAAGCGCGTAAAGCAGCGCAGCAAGCCGAAACGCCTGCAGGAACAGAAACGGAAACGGATAACGCGCCAGCAGCGGATGATCCGAAAAAAGCGGCTGTAGCGGCTGCCGTTGCTCGTGCAAAAGCACGAAAAGCAGCGCAGCAAGCCGAAGTTGCTGCAGGAACAGAAACGGATAACGCGCCAGAAACTGACGATCCGAAAAAAGCAGCTGTAGCGGCTGCCGTTGCTCGTGCAAAAGCACGAAAAGCAGCTCGCGATGCACAAGAAAAAAATGAGGAAAATTAATCGTGGCTTTTAATATTGCCAGTTCACCCCATGCACACAGCCGTCGAAGCACCAGTAGCTTAATGCGTACAGTGATTCTTTGTACTTCACTGGGTGTGGCGACTCAATGGTATTTCTTTGGCTGGGGTGTCTTAATCCAAGTTGCACTGGCTTCGATTGTCGCCGTTGTTACTGAGGCCGCAATCCTAAAGTTGCGTAGCCGCCCGCTTATCCCTTATTTACGGGATAACAGCGCGTTGTTAACAGGTGTATTACTAGGGATATCAATTCCACCTCTTGCACCATGGTGGATCACTGTCATTGGGGTCGTTTTTGCTATCCTCATTGCCAAGCATCTTTATGGTGGCTTGGGACAAAACCTGTTTAATCCAGCCATGGTTGCCTATGTAGTACTGCTGATTTCATTTCCACTCCAGATGACCACTTGGCTGCCACCTACATCACTCAGCGCGGAGCCTGTGACATTTATCGATAGCCTTAGCGCTATCATGACGGGCTTTACACAGGATGGGTTTAGCGTTCATCAACTTCGTATTGCTGTAGACGGTGTCACAACAGCTACCCCCTTAGATACCCTTAAAACATCACTAACAACCGGTCATACGACTGCTGAAATTATGTCAGGCCCTGTTTTTGGCAGCATCGCGGGTATTGGTTGGGAATGGGTTAATGTTGCCTTTTTAGTGGGCGGCTTAATTTTGCTAAAGATGCGAGTAATCCAATGGCATATTCCTGCGGGTATGCTTGGCATGTTGCTATTAGTTAGTACCTTAGGGTTTTTAATTAGCCCAGATAACTCCGCCTCACCGTTGTTCCACCTATTTTCTGGTGCCACAATGTTAGGTGCCTTTTTTATCGCTACCGATCCTGTCTCGGCATCAACAACGGTAAAAGGCCGACTTATCTTCGGTGCAATAATCGGTTTACTTGTTTTCCTTATTCGAGCCTTCGGCGGCTTCCCTGATGGCGTTGCATTCAGTGTCCTACTTGCCAATATGTGTGTCCCTCTTATTGATTACTACACACGCCCTAGAACCTACGGCCATCAATAGGAGCTGTTATGATTAACGCGATGAAAAAAAATGGGGGCGTATTAGCAATATTTGCTTTGCTCTCGACTACATTGGTCTCAGTCACTCACCTGCTAACAGCGGATAAAATTGAAGAGCAACAACAAAAAGAACTCCTAAAAGTACTGAATCAAGTTATCTCGCCAGATAGCCATGATAATGAGCTCTATAAAAGCTGTACGCTAATTACCAATGAGCAATACCTAGGCACGCCAGCCCCAATGCCTGCCTATATAGCCGAAAAAGACGGTAAGAAAACAGGTATCGCTATAGAGGCAATTGCACCTGACGGTTACAGCGGAGCGATTAAGTTGATCGTTGGCTTGAACATTGATGGCGTTGTAACGGGTGTACGGATCTTAAACCACAACGAAACACCAGGGCTCGGCGATAAAATCGATACGAGGATCAGTGATTGGATCTACGGCTTTAATGGTAAGAAACTTAATGGTGAAAAAGATCCTCATTGGGCCGTCCGTAAAGATGGTGGGGAGTTTGACCAGTTCACAGGCGCAACGATCACGCCACGTGCCGTCGTTGGTGCCGTGAAAAACGTATCCTTGTATTACCAACAGCACCAACAAACCTTATTCGAACAACCTCTGAATTGTCAGGGCGGATCATAGTATGAATAATGAATTAATGAAGAATGGCTTATGGAATAACAACCCAGCCATCGTACAGCTGCTAGGGCTTTGCCCACTACTTGCCGTATCAGCAACGGTTACTAATGCGCTGGGCCTTGGTTTAGCGACCACTGCGGTGCTGGTAGGTTCGAACCTGATTGTATCGCTGGTACGCCAGTGGATACCTTCCGAAGTCCGTATCCCAGTGTTCGTCATGATCATTGCAGCTTTGGTTACCTGCGTGCAGCTATTGATGAACGCTTTTACCTATGGGCTTTACCAATCGCTGGGTATTTTCATACCTCTGAT
Organism: Photobacterium minamisatsumaniensis; assembly: GCF_050336695.1. Classification (NCBI taxonomy): domain Bacteria; kingdom Pseudomonadati; phylum Pseudomonadota; class Gammaproteobacteria; order Vibrionales; family Vibrionaceae; genus Photobacterium; species Photobacterium minamisatsumaniensis. The sequence goes on from NZ_JAKJSI010000043.1 coordinate 45,126, forward strand.
CGTTACCAACTGTATTATCATCGGGCGTGCCGAAGCTTTTGCTTCCAAAAACGACCCAAAGCCAGCGGTAATAGACGGCCTTTGGATGGGGCTAGGTATGACGGCGGCTCTGGTTGTTTTAGGTGCAATGCGTGAAATACTCGGCAATGGGACCCTTTTTGATGGCGCAGATCGCCTATTAGGTGACTGGGCCTCGGTACTGCGTATTGAAGTGTTTAATTTTGATAGTAGCTTCTTACTTGCAATTCTACCTCCAGGTGCATTCATCGGTGTCGGTTTTATGATTGCCTTAAAGAACAGTATTGATAAACAACGCGAAAAAAGAGCCGAAAAGCAACAAGATAAACCTGTTATCGAACGAGTCCGCGTTACATCATCAAATTAAACATACATACTAAAGCAAACGCTTAATCACGCTGTGGGTACGGATAACCCACAGCAGAGCCGATGCAAAACATGCTCTTTACCGTCTGAAAACACAATAAACCCAACAGATAAGAGCAATGTCAGTTTAACTGGAAGCTACTATGAACAATGAAAAACGAGTCCAAATACTGGAACGACTGAGAGCAGAGAATCCACACCCTGAAACCGAACTCAATTGGAGCTCTCCATTTGAGCTTCTCATTGCTGTATTACTCTCAGCGCAAGCCACCGACGTCAGTGTCAACAAAGCCACGGATAAGCTTTACCCTGTCGCCAATACCCCACAAGCTATATTTGATTTAGGTGTAGAGGGCGTAAAAGAATACATTAAAACCATTGGCCTATTTAACTCTAAAGCTGAAAATGTCATTAAGACTTGCCGTATATTGTTAGATCAACATAACGGTGAAATACCTGAAGACAGAGATGCGCTGGAAGCACTGCCAGGAGTTGGGCGCAAAACGGCAAACGTCGTACTGAATACTGCATTTGGCTGGCCAACTATCGCGGTTGATACTCATATCTACCGAGTATCAAATCGCACCAAGCTTGCTATCGGTAAAAATGTTGACCAAGTAGAGCAGAAGCTTTTAAAAGTCGTCCCTAAAGAGTTCAAGGTGGATGTGCACCACTGGTTAATTCTGCATGGTCGCTACACCTGTGTTGCAAGAAAACCCCGCTGTGGTAGTTGTATTATTGAAGATCTTTGTGAGTACAAAGAAAAAGTCTACCCAGAAGAGTAACCGGTGCCAAACAAGCTTAAAAAGCCCGATGTACCGGGCTTTTTAGCATTAAACTCAGGCAATAACTATTCAACCTTACTAAAATACTCCGTTACGATAGCACGGTAATTATTGTCGTCACTGGTCGGGTCATTAAACTCGATAGAGTAATACGGCATAATACTTTCTTTTAGCTTTTCAGCTATTTGCATTTCTAAATTTTCAACGCTTACTGTACTTGAAAGCTCATACGTTTCAGCGCGGTTAAGATCCATCTCTTCAGCTTGCTCAACAGTAATCTGCTCAGCCTCAACTTCTGCCGCCAACTCCGAGTCGACTTTCGTCACATCACTATTAAGTACAACATCATCACTCGCGAACACACTACCGACACCAAACATGAATAGCCAAACTAAATTTTTCATTACCACTACCTTCTTAGTTTTTATTGTTCACACTAAATTTAGTCACTTTTTAGGTTACTTCAGCTTCAGAAATAAGAAATATAGGCGGGTTGCTCTAAAGATAAAGGTGACATCGCCACCTTTTAATTTCCAGCACGTTAATAATACGAGGCTATTCGACCCGATTATAGTAGCCAGTAACGATAGCCTGGTAGTTACTGTTATAACTACGAGGTACGACATACGCGACAGAATAGTACTCGATATTCTTAGATTTCAATTTGTTATATACCTGCTGGTCAAGTCGGGCCTTACTTGTAACAGTATAAACAGTAAACGACTCGGCTCTATTTAATCCGAGTGATTCAGCTTTATCTTTCGATACCTCAAAAGGTACACCATCAACTTTAGCGACCTGATTACAGTCTTGTGCGAATAGAGGTGAGACAGCAAACAATGTCATGAATAACAACGATTTCATATTCAACGGCCAATTTTGATTACACCCTATAAAGTTAGACAAACAATCAAAATTAGCGAATTTTATACCGAGAAAGTATGGAAATCTAAATAATCGTACGACCTAAAGAGATCACGACACGACGGTTCTTACTTCGGCCAAGCGGTGAGGCGTTATCTGCAATGGGACGACGCTCCCCAAATGCTTCAACCTGAATACGATTCTTCGGTAAACCCATCTGCATGAAGTACTCTTCCAACTTAACCGCTCGGCGTTCTGATAAGGCTTGGTTGGTATTCTTACCGCCACGAGAATCGGTATAGGTTGCGACGAGGATCAAATCAACGTCATCACTATAGCGAACAAAATCTGATATTTGTGCCAAGCGCTGCTGCGACGCCTTATTCAGCTCGTCACTATCTTGGTCATAATGCAGTACAGTAAAAGCAATATCATCAAAACTGTAGGGTAATAAATTATCTAAACACTGGCTAAATTGATTGTATGAAGACTGAAAGGCTACAGCAGAAAGCCCGACGTCTACTCTCTTGTTTCTTTGTTGCCAGTCTTGATAACTAAAGGTGGGGTAACGACCAATTTCCAGCTCTGATAGTATCGCCCAGGCAGTCTGCCCACCGACATAACCGTCAAACTGCTTAAAGAACGTTAACTTTGTGATAGGTTCTGCCGCCTCTCCGGGCATCCACCGCGGGGGCATCGAAACCAAGCTAACATTACGCGTTTCGCCCATAGGCCGGCGCATTTTCAATTCAAAGTCTAAGTTGATTTTTTTGCTGGCTTTAGAGGTAAATTGTGCCTCACCATAGTTTGGAATGGCGTGAAGCATTCTACATTCAAGCGGTGTATCAACAGCAACCTTCCAACTTGATTGGTCAGGGCTTGCAACATATTTCTGGCCAGCCGCGACAGCACCACTTAATACAAGACTAAGTGTCGCGGCAGCATAGCAAAGAGTGATTGTTGTTTTGCCCATAGTGATTACTCGTTCATTAAAACCTCTCTATTGTATCGGATAAAATAGAAAAATCTTTAATCAACTTAGCTGTAGACACAAAATTTCGAATAGAACAGCTAACATCGATTCACCACAATGAAATGGTCATGCGACCTAAAGGTTTAGCTCCGGTTACGAATCTGACATAATGACTGATTATTTATTTTCTGCCGCAGTGTTATGAGCCAAGATAACGAACTAAACACACTAAAAAGTCGCTTTCGCGGCTACTTTCCAGTTGTCATCGATGTAGAAACCGCTGGATTTAATGCTAAAACAGATGCATTGCTTGAAATTTGTGCCGTTACCCTTCAAATGGATGAAGACGGTTGGTTAAAGCCAGCCACTACGCATCATTTCCATGTTACGCCTTTCGAAGGTGCCGTGATCCACAAAGAAGCATTAGAATTTAACGGCATACGAGACCCATTCAGTGTATTACGTGGGGCTGTGTCTGAAGAAGTGGCTTTAAAAGATATTTATAAGCAAATTCGTAAAGAACAAAAAGCGGCGGGTTGTTCGCGTGCAATCATGGTCGCGCACAACGCTAATTTTGATCACAGCTTCGTTATGGCAGCCTCTGAGCGCGCAAAACTTAAACGTAACCCATTCCACCCTTTTGCGACCTTTGATACCGCCGCATTAAGCGGTCTTGCTTTTGGCCAGACTGTATTAGCAAAAGCGTGTGCAACAGCTGGCATTGATTTTGATAACAAAGAAGCACACTCAGCACTGTACGATACAGAAAGAACAGCTGAACTTTTTTGTGAGATTGTTAACAAATGGAAGAAATTAGGTGGCTGGCCTTTGTTCGAAAATCAAACAGAAGATGAAGTAAGCGACGCTTAATTTAAACAACAGCCACTGCAGCACCTCCCTTTAAAGCCCACTCTCTGGGCTTTTTTTATATATATTCAAACGCTCGTTTCATTTTAAACGTTTATTTCAAACAGCATGTAATCGAACGGCGAATAATTAGACAATATATTCAAAAACAATTGGTTACACTAGGTTAACAATTCTAAAGTTGATCTTTATAATAGTGCCAACTGTTTCATAATGTTTCGTAATGCTTCCAGTGATAACGAGTAGAAACAAATATCTCATTAGCCTGCTCTAATAGGCTTGCCCTTCTACTATGCCGTCCCGGAATACTCTCACCGAAGCAATGAGCCAGTGATTTAGTTTGCTTTTCCTTTCATGGATAGAAGAGCAAGAAGCAGCGTCTAAATATAAGGCAACTATAATAATGTCTAAAAGAATCACATATACAGCAATGGCCATAACCGCAGCGCTAGTTAGCATTAATGCTAATGCGGCAGGCTTCCAAGTAAATGAACACTCCGCATCAGGCCTTGGCCGTGCATTCTCTGGTGAAGTGGCAGTAGCAGATAATGCATCAGTGCTTGCACGTAACCCTGCAGCGATGGCCATGTTTGACCGCATGGAGTTCTCGGGTAGCTTATCCCTTATTGACCCTTCTATTGATGTTTCCACCGTTGGTAGCAGCCCGAGCCAAACATACAATGATGTAGCACCTTTCGCTGCAGTACCTGCTGGCTATTTCATCCAACCAATAAACGACAAACTTGCGTGGGGAATTGGAATATTTTCAAATTACGGTTTCGCAACCGACTACCCAGCAGATGCAAACTTTGGAGCTTTAGCTGGTATGACAGATCTGATCACCATGAATATTAACCCCAATATTTCATGGCGAATTAATGATCACTTCAGCGTGGGCGCTGGTGTATCTCTTGTTTATGCCGATGCAGAGCTAAATCGAAACTTCGGCAGCCTCGCGCCAATATACGGGACTGAACCAAGCCAAACACTGATGAACCTTCAAGGTGATACATGGGAGTGGGGCTGGAATATTGGTGCATTATGGGAGCTCGACGAAAATAACCGCTTTGGTTTTAGCTATCGCTCACAGGTCGATTTAGATTTTGATGGCAAATACACTGACTATCAAGGAAGTGGTGTAGCAGGTTCTTCTCCAACAAATCCAGCCACTGTTGACGGCAATTTAAAAGTACCTCTCCCTGCAATTGCTGAATTTGGTGGTTTTCACCAGTTAACTAAGCAATGGGCTGTCCATTATGGTGTTCAATGGACACAGTGGAGTAAATTTACCGAACTTAAAGCGACGAGTGATGACTGCATTGATAATACCTGCCTTCTTAAAGAAGAAGAGTATAACGATAGTTTCCGATATTCATTAGGTGCAACATACACGTTAAACCCTGAATGGGTGATCCGAGCAGGATTTGCGTTTGACGAACAAGCAGGAAAAGCAACCCTAAGTATCCCTGACACAGACCGCTACTGGTACTCAGCAGGCTTTACATATCTTTATAGTAATGACTTAACATTTGATTTAGGTGTTACCTACCTATATGGCAAAAGTAACACGTTCAAGGAAGAGTATGTTGATGGCCGAGAATATGAATTTAGTGGCAAAAACTATGCGTGGCTAGGTGCTGCACAAGTTAACTACAAATTCTAATTTTAGCTAAAAGATTTTAAGGATAAACTTAATGAATAAAAAATTACTTGCTCTTCTAGTAGCATCAACCCTTGGTTTAACAGCATGTGGAGATGAAGCCACAACAACAGGTGACCCTACATTAGATCCTGGTATTGGTGAAAGCCTAAAAGCAGAAACAAAAATAAAGTTCGATCTTACAACTGATCCATCTAACCCAATTATCGTTACGCCTACCTACCTCGCAATGGATAGCTTTGACGGTACAATAAAAACAGACGGTGACGTAGGTGCAGAAGGATATTCAACTGATATTTCTGACCCTGAAATAGCCCTCGGAAAAACGGATGGTTGGAGTACAAACCAGCCAATAATGATCGAGTTTACTGGTAACAATCTTGATGCTAGCACAGCTGAAGATGGTTTCTACCTTCTAGAAACAGCAGACCCAAGCTCACCTGAATATGCCAATACTCCCCCAATACCATTAACAGCCGCCAATGGTGATTTCATTGTTAGTGCATCAGGTAAAACACTAACAATCATCTTCCTAAAACCTTTAAAACCTGCAAGCCAATACCAGTTTGCGGTTACATCTGATCTTAAAGATGAAAAAGGTAACTCTGTAGGAATGAGTAGTAGTTACGCAGTATTAAAATCAACGACTCCAACGCCAGACATAGCACTAGAACCAGCACAGAAAGTTGCCCACTTGAGTGAAGCGACTTTTGCTGCAACGGGGGTGGATAAAGATAAAATAATTTTCTCTAATTGGTTTACAACTGTATCTGCCGGTGATGCTATGTATGCTGCTAAAGCGGCTTCTGCACTTGCTTTACAACAGGGTGCTGAAAACGTCTGGACAGGAACGGCAATCGGTGAAGACGTAACGCCAGATGAATTAGATAGTGTGTTCGAGATGTCTTTCGAACAAGCATCATTAACCAACACTCCAGACGGTAACCTTGTCTTCACAGGGACTGTCAACTTACCGTATTACTTAGAAACAGACCCAACGAAATTTGCTTCTACTCCGTGGCAAAGTGGTATGCCGAGCTTAGCTGCAATTTCTTATGTACTTGAAAACGGCTCTGAGACTGACAAGTCAATTGTAATGTCCAAGCTAACGGAATTAGGTATTACTTTAGATGATCTTGCAAACATCGCAACAGACCCTGCGACTCAACTTCGCGTATTGCCATTACTGACAGGTCAAGAGATCATATTATCTGACGGTAGCCAACTTGACGCAGAGCGACTTATCACCCGCTATAGCCCTGTACCAAAATTGAAGTCAATACAGGAAGTGGAATACACTGTTATTTTCCCATCTGATACAGATTGTCAGAATATAGCGGCTAACCAAGTTACTATTTTCCAACACGGGATCACGTCTTACAAAGACACTCTTAAAGCAAGTGACCTCCCTGATAAAATAATTGGTGATTCATGTAATGCAATTTTTGCAATTGACTTACCGCTTCATGGTACTCGTGGCATCTCGCTTCCAGATGGAAGCACGGTTAATGCCTCAGACGATCCAAGTGTTTACCTGAACCTGCAATATCTACCCGTTGGTAGAGATAATGTTCGTCAAAGCATTACAGACCAAATAAACCTACGTGTCGCTATTGGCCGTCTTTTTGCGGGGATTTCAGCAGGAAACGGCAGTAATATGGGCCCACTTGGTTGGCTAGACCCTACAAAAGGTGTCAATTTTGTCGGTCACTCGCTAGGGGCAATTACAGGTATTGATTTGGCCTATGTTGCCAATCGTACTGTCAATGAAGAAACAGACCCGCTGCTCTTTAATATCAATAAGTTTGCGCTCGCAAACCCAGGAGCAGGTATTCCCTATTTACTTCTTGAGTCAGGCTCATTTGGTAACTTTGTCAAAGGTACTTTACTTTCGGCAAGCAGTGATGAATTTGCGGCAGTATGTAATAACCCAGGTTTGTTACCAATGACAACTTGTTATGGGCGATACGAACGATCGTTAGTGAATAGTGGTAGTAATGAGTCGCTCAGCCAACTCGAATCTATTTATAGCTTATACAGCGAATTTGCATATGCTTCTCAAACTATCTTGGATACAGTCGACCCACTCAATCACGCGCCACTTATTAGTGAACAAACTCCTGTTTATATGTCGATGACAATTGATGACAGCACTATCCCCAACCATCTGATACCAAAAGCAACGGTTGAGGGGACTGATATCATGAAACCCTATTCAGCATTTGCAGGTACTGCAAACCTTGTATCAGAAGCACAGCTGGGACTAACTCCTACTACAAGTAGTGTTACTGGAGATAAACCACTGAAAACGGCTGCCTTCTTTACAGCGGGAAGTCACACTAGTTTCATGCAAGAAACGACAGCTCCCTCAGGCAAACCAGCAACCGCTGAAATGCAAGGGCATGCAGCTAGCCTGCTTAATGGTGATGGCACTACACTTACTGTAAACAACAGTGGAATTCTGACCACTACACCATAACTTCGTAATACTCACCAAAAAGGCTAGCCTCGCGGCTAGCCTTTGTTTTATCCCACCGTATTCATTGATGATATAACCAATGTTTTCGACTCAATTACAGGTCGTCAGTATGCTCAGACAGGTACGCAGCAACACCTTGCGGTGATGCGTCCATGCCTTCCTTACCTTTTTCCCACTGTGCCGGACACACTTCGCCGTGCTCTTCATGGAACTGAAGTGCATCGACCATACGAAGCATTTCGTCAATGTTACGGCCTAGCGGTAAGTCGTTCACGACTTGGTGACGAACCATGCCTTCTTTATCAATCAGGAACGAACCACGGAAAGCCACACCCGCTTCTGGGTGCTCTACATCGTATGCCTGACAAATTTCATGCTTAGTATCAGCAATCAGTGGATATTGCACTTGGCCAATACCACCATCTTCAACCGCGGTATTACGCCATGCGTTATGAGAGAACTGTGAGTCAATTGACACGCCAATCACTTCAACACCTTTTGCCTGAAAATCAGCAAAACGCTTATCAAAAGCAATCAACTCCGATGGGCAAACAAACGTAAAGTCTAATGGGTAGAAGAAAATAACCGCAGGCTTTCCTGCAATTTGCTCTTTCAAGTTAAACTGATCAACAATCTCACCATTGCCTAAAACAGCCGCGGCAGTAAAGTCCGGCGCTGGACGACCTACTAGTACACTCATTACAAACTCCATTTTATCAGTGAGGCATCATAAAAATGCCGTTCATATAAACCATGAATAATAATAAATCATTGTTATTACTATGGGTTAAACTTAATTCTTCAGTCTATGCAGTATAAACAGCACTTTATGACAAGGCTTAGATCTAAAGCACAGATAAAGAAAATTCCCCATTAGCATCAAATTTTCCTCGACATGTTGAAAAATTTCAGCAAACTGAATGTTTTTGAGCAAAAAAGCCCAATTAATTAATAAATACGGTAATTAGATGCTTTTTTATGCATCAAATGACGTAATACAAGTATTTTAAAAACATAACACAACGGATGGATCTCAGTTTTATGAACCCAATAGTAATATCGGTAAGCGTCATGCTGGTACTCGCTTTAATGCGGGTCAATGTTGTTGTAGCGCTTACCTTCAGTGCCATTCTAGGTGGCCTGATGGGCGGAATGTCATTAGCAGAAACAGTCTCTGCTTTTGAAGGTGGCCTTGGTGGCGGTGCAACAACTGCGCTTAGCTATGCAATGCTAGGTACGTTTGCTGTTGCGATTTCTCGCTCTGGCATCACCGACGTACTGGCACAAAAGGTGATTAAGAAAATAACTGGTCACAATAATGCTGCGGCCGCAACTGGCGTAAAATATTCCGTTCTGTCCATTTTACTACTTCTAACCATTTCTTCTCAGAACGCAATCCCAGTTCACATTGCCTTTATCCCGATTGTGATCCCACCGCTATTGCATGTATTTGCCAAGCTGAAGCTGGATCGTCGCCTCGTTGCCTGTGTACTAACATTTGGCCTTGTCACCCCATACATGGTTCTGCCAGTTGGCTTCGGTGGCATATTCCTTAACAATATTCTTTTGAAGAACCTACATGATAACGGATTAGATGTAGTCGCTTCTCAAGTACCATTTGCCATGCTTCTTCCTGCGCTGGGTATGATCTTTGGCTTATTGATTGCCACATTCTTCAGCTACCGCAAACCGCGTGAGTATTCAGAAGAAAAGATCCTCGCAAATGAACCAGAGCATGCTGAGATTAATATGCAGCATGTAAAGATCGCCGTTGTCGCTATCGTGGCTGCTTTAGGTGCTCAACTTTATAGTGGCTCGATGATTGTCGGTGGTTTGATCGGCTTCATGGTGTTCACCTTCGGTGGTGTCATCAAGTGGAAAGAAACCCAAGACGTGTTCACCAAAGGTGTACACATGATGGCAATGATCGGCTTTATTATGATCGCCGCTGCGGGTTTCGCCGCAGTAATGAAAGCAACAGGTGGTGTTGAAACACTGGTTAGCTCACTGGCCAATGCCATTGGTGATAACAAACCGCTAGCGGCGCTGCTGATGCTTATCGTTGGCCTATTTGTTACCATGGGGATTGGTTCATCTTTCTCGACCATTCCAATTTTGGCTACGATTTACGTGCCACTGTGCCTGACTTTTGGTTTTTCACCATTGGCAACGGTTGCACTAGTAGGTACTGCTGCTGCATTGGGCGATGCGGGTTCACCAGCATCAGATTCAACTTTAGGTCCAACTGCGGGTTTGAATGCCGATGGTCAACACGAACACGTGTGGGAAACCGTTGTACCGACATTCTTGCACTACAACCTACCGCTAATTGCTTTTGGCTGGTTAGCCGCAATGGTGCTATAGCAGACGACAAGTTTCGCACAAACCCATGTAACAACATGAATACCAGCCCCATATTGGGGCTGGTATTTTTTTATCTCACATTCCTCAGCAACTTCTTATAAAACAACACTCACATGAAGATTCCCTGTTCTATAGTTATTTGATAAGAAATAGATTTTTCAGGGATGATTAATGGAAATTCTCACTCAGTCATCATATCTAATCATTGATGACAGTAATATTATTCAAAGCGCCACGCGTGCTCTGTTGATGAAAATGGGCGTGCCAATGAACAATATCGTCAGCACGGCCAATGCAAAAGGCGCGATTTCTGCCTGCACTCAACGTAAATTTGATATTTTACTTATCGACCACAATCTCGGAGCGGGCAGCACAGGGCTGCAGCTCTTAGAATACCTGCACTACAAACAATTACTTTCAAGCCGAGTATTGGTTTTCATCGTCACGGGCAACGATAGTCAGGATGTATTTTTTGGCTATTCTCAGCTTGAGCCCGACGGCTACCTGATTAAGCCCATCCGTTCTGGCGATATTATTAAGCGTGTCTCATCGGGCCTGCTGAGAAGAACATTCTGTGAAGAACTCCAAGAAGCGTTTAATAGTGGTGGGCTTCCTATGGTTAAACCACTCTTTGCAAAAGCACCAGATACGATGGCATTAAAAGGAGGCATACTCTTTGTCGCAAATCTTTTACGTACAAAAGAACAATTTGATGAGGCTCAAGCGATGCTCGCGGGCTTGCTGCAAATCCACGATTACCTACCCGCCAAGATCAAGCAAGTAGAAATACTGGCGGATCAACAGCAATACAAAAAAGCCATTGCACAGCTCGATCAACTTATCGATGAAAATACTTTTAATGTACGGTTACTTGGCATAAAAGCGACCATTAGTGTGATGGCAGAGCAATGGCAAGACATCGAGCCAACCATTCAACGCCACATCCAACTGCAAAGTAGCAACATTGAACAGACACTAAGCCTTGCTTGGTTTTATCTCTCAGAACACGACATCGCAAAAGCAGCACCATTGCTATCAAAAAGCGCATTGTTACTCCCCCACTCTATGTGGGACAACGCTGGTCGCCGTGGCCTTGCTGTATTTGCTGATTTACTCTCATGTAAACAATCAGATAAACCCAACGCACTGCAAAACTGGAAACTGGAACCTGCTTGGGCTCGGATCAGCAAAGATCCAAAAAGTAAAATTGCCTCAAAAGGAACACAGAAGGCTATTTCCGCTATAAAGCACCTTCTTTTAGATGAGAAACAGCAAGCACAAAAGACACTGGCAGAGATCCTCGATAAAGAAATATCTGATACTGAAACAGGCTATTTAATCTGTTGGGCGCAGCATAAACTCGGTGATCAAGACGGCATAAACCGTGTAACAAAAATAATGGGAAACCTCCAGTCGCCAACCAGTTTCACGCTTGAACGTTTGCAGGCGATAGCTCTTAGTAAGTTAACTCAACAACGTATTTCGTTACCTGAACCGAGTGCTTAATTCTCATAAAAAACGATATAGGTTCTTTCTTTACAAGGATGTAAAGCATGCTACATGCTATTCGAACGGCTATAAGGCTCACTATTTTTATCTCACTTGTTCTCTGTTCATTCAGGCTTTTTGCGGCACCAGAGCAAGAGACAAGTTTCAACGACAATGCATCACAACCGGTCTTGAAGATCGGTCTTCCCTATTTCAGCCTGCCTCCCTATATCTATATCCATGATTCAATTGACTCAGCGCTTATTTCCCCACAAGGTTATGCTGTCAATAACGATGCTTATAGTGGTTTATTCATTGATGTATTAAAGCAAGTATCGACCCATGCCGATCTTAACTTTCAACTGGTGTTTTATCCGACCTATGAAGACGTGACTACCGCCTTCAAGGCTGGGGAACTCGATTTATTACTCGGGGTATCTTCAACGTTTGAGCGCCAAAAGTTCATGGCTTTCAGCGAACCTATCTTTTCGATCCGCCGTGCCGTTATTACACAAAGTAAGCCAATTAACCGCTATCAAGAATTAAATAATAAAGCGATTGCCGTTGAACAAGGCTTTGCCTTACAAGAATTACTGCCAGCACTTTTACCTAAAGTACAGCTGCACTCTGTCCCTAATAGCGCCACGGCGATTAAATCCATCGAAAATAATACCTCTTTTGGTTATATCGGTGATGCCGCCGTCCTGTCGAACCTACTGAAGCAAAATAATAACCAAGATTTATCACTGTCAATCTTACCGGGATTACCAACCAACCACTTACACTTCGCTACTCAAAAAGGTAAACATAAGTTATTAAGCCGCATAAATTTCGCATTGGAAGACATCAAGCGCGACAGTATGAAAGCGATTTATAATCAGTGGCTAACACCCGACCAACAGAACATGTTCACTCACTATGGCCAACTGAGGCTCACCGCGGAAGAAAGAAACTGGTTAGATGCTAACCCTTCAATTACCGTTGGTGTTCATCGAGACTGGGCACCTTATGACTACATTAATCCCCAAAACCAACATACCGGCCTAAGCGCCGACATACTCAATATACTCAGCTACGAGCTAGGCATAAAATTTAACATTGAGTCTTCACCCTCATATTCTGTATTACGGGATTCATTCGCTGCCGGTAATATCATGATGCTTTCCTCTGTTGCTGAAACGCCAGAAGACAGCCAACAAATGTACTTCTCATCGCCTTATATTCAAGAACCGTGGGTCTTGTTTGGGCGTACCAGTGGGACGTTCAATGATATTTTTCAGAAAACCAAAACTCGAGTTGGGATCATTAACAACACCGCAGGGGATATACTTCTGCCTCGTGTCTGTGAAAACTGCGAGCCAGTCTCGTTCATCAACCAAGTTTCTGCTTTTCAGGCGCTACAAAAAGAAGAAATAGATCAAGTTCTTACATCATTGCACCATGCATCCCCATTATTGCAGAGCGACTATATTGGCCAATTCAAAATGATTGGCCAGATACAACAAGAGAACTTGCTACCACTACGGTTTGCAGTCAATTACCGCCACCCGATCTTACTCAATATCATTAATAAAGCGTTAGCGACCATTCCTGAAGAAGAGTACTACCGCGTAGAGCACCAATGGCTCACCTTTGATTACCAAGAAGGCTTAGCGCCAATGGCTGTCGCTAAATGGGCAGGGTTAATTTCAGCACTTGGATTAATCATTATCATCAGTGTCATTGGCTGGAATCGGAAAATGGCGCAAGAGATTTTACAGCGAAAAACGGCGGAGCGCCGTGCAAAACGGGCAGAGCAACGCCTACAGCAATTAGCTGATAACCTTGATGGTATAGTGCTGCAACACGTCCAGCCTTCTATATCCGACCCTCTCACTTTTCATTTTACATTCGTCAGCGCAGGCATTACCGAGTTACTCAACATTTCAGCCGAGCAGCTGTTTAACACTCCGGCCGCTTTACTTGAGCAAATGCAAATTGATGATTTATCCGCGCTTAAACACAGTATGCTCAGCGCCTGCCAAGAAGGACATTGGGATCATGAGCAAGCCATGAAAAGCCATAATGGCCAGACAATATGGGTACAGTTTAAAAGTCGGATTACCCCTCATGAAGACAACGGCTATTACTGGAATACTGTCGTTACTGACATTTCGCTGCTCAAGCAGCAACAGCAGGCATTAGATGACGCACGCCAGAAAGCCGAAATTGCGACAGCAGCAAAGTCACAATTTCTAGCCACTATTAGCCATGAGGTTCGTACGCCCATCAGCGGTATTATGGGGTTACTAGAATTGATGTCTGATCAGCCTCTCAACGAAGAAACACGCAGTTTACACGGCGGCCTCACTCAGTCTGCACGCAATATGCTCCACATTGTGAATGATGTATTGGACTTCTCGAAAATCGAAGCAGGCAAACTTGATCTAAACCCCACAACCGTTCAATTAGGTACCACCTTGGCCCGCATCATTCAGCCCCAATCGATACATGCGCAACAAAAGAGCCTAGCCTTCCACTATTGGCAAGACCCCTTGTTAGCACACAGCCATTTCGTTGATGACATCCGTTTACATCAAATACTGAACAACTTTTTAAATAACGCGATTAAGTTTACCCAACAAGGGACAATCTCACTGATCGTCGATGTACACACTCAGCAACAAAAGCTCCCGCATCAAAGCAATACGCAAAATGTACAGGTAGTGCGTTTTAGCGTGAAAGATACAGGCATTGGGATTTCACAGCAGCAACAAGAAGCCTTATTTAAACCTTTTGAACAAGCGGATCAAAGCACTAGCCGTCGGTTCGGCGGGACTGGGCTTGGGTTGGCCATTGCCCGCAAACTAGTAGAGCAGATGAATGGTACAATCACAGTCTTCAGCGAGGAAGGCAAAGGCAGTACATTTGCGGTTACGTTACCTCTTACTGTTACTAACCAGCAGTCCTCGCTGCATCAACAAGTTCCCCTGAATGAAAAAAGTGCGCTGCTATTTGGTTACTTCATTCAACGCGAAGAGCTCTACCAATACCTACGCCATCACGATATGACTCCTGAGCTGTCGACGGCAGTCAACCCGCAAGCTATTAGTGACATTTTAAAACGACAACAACCTGATTTTGCCTTTTTTGCTCAATCTATTTGGCAGCAACTTAAGCAGAAGACCCCCAACTTCTTAAATGACTTACCTAACTGTAAAGTCATCATTATTAATCAAAACCCGATGCTGTCCCCTGAGCCTCTCGATAACCAGTGGTGGATTTCCGTTAACCCACTGCTTCCTGATAATTTATTTCATGTCATGACACAACCCATTAAAGAAGCGACTGCAATAACAAAAGCATCGACACTCACGCCAATAATGACAGAAACAAAAGAAGAAGCAGAAAGCAACGGACGACTCATTTTGGTCGCAGAAGATCACCCCATCAACCAGCAAGTCATCGCCAAACAGCTGGTTAAAATTGGTGTTCATGCCGATATTGTCAGCAATGGTCTTGAAGCTTTAACCGCACTCAAAGAAAAGCGTTATGGGCTACTGCTGTCAGATTGTCATATGCCGGAGATGGATGGGTACACGTTGGCAACAACTATTCGACAGCATCACCAAACAGATGAAGCCACCAATAACATACAAAGTAACTTACCTATCATTGCGCTAACCGCCAATGCGATACAAGGTGAAGACAATCGCTGCTACGCCGTTGGCATGAATGACTTTTTAATTAAACCTGTTTCTATAACGAAACTTCGTCAAGTCATTAATAAGTGGCTACCCGAACCAGATGAAGATACAGAAGAAATCACTCAAGTGAGCACAGCCAATGATTTCGGTGCTTTATTTGGTGATATATCGATGATGCTCGAGACACCAGAATCAGATCCACTCTTCAAAAGTGAACAAATTGATAATGCCAACCATAATCAAGCCACTACCGTTGACGCCATCAATTCAGTACTTGAGCGCGATAAAGTGATGAGTATTTTTGATGATGAAGAGCTGACTGATAGCTTGATAGATGAATTCAAAATAAACCACCAGCAAGATCTCGCACTGCTTCAACAAGCACTAAGCACGAATAATCAAGAGTCCGCTGCCGATGTTGCCCACAGGATGAAAGGTGCAGCGCGGATGCTGGAGTGCGAGACATTAGCAGCACCACTAGAGCAAATTGAGCATCAGGCCAATCACAACCAACTCACCCCAACTGCAGAGGCGGTGATTTTACTTCAAACTCTCAGCAAGCRATTATAAGGGGCTACTTCCTCCTTATTTCAATATATTACCATCATAAAAAACGCCCCGACCAAGTAATTGGTCGGGGCGTTCCTCTAAATTATCATTGCGGTTAATCGGTCAAACCAGCACTAACCGCCGCAGATAACCTTATTCAGCAGCAGCTTCACCATCACGGCGTGATGCAGCATCTTTGATAAGAGGCTGAAGCTCACCTTTTTGGAACATTTCGATGATGATGTCACAGCCACCAATTAGCTCACCGTCAATCCAAAGTTGTGGGAACGTTGGCCATTGTGCGTAAACTGGTAGCTCAGCACGGATATCCGGGTTTTGTAGGATATCAACATAAGCAAACTTTTCTCCACAGCCCATTAGAGCCTGAGATGCCTGAGATGAAAAACCACAGCTTGGCAGTTTTGGTGAACCCTTCATGTACAACAGAATGGCGTTTTCAGAGATCTGTTGCTTAATTTTATCGATGGTTTCCATAGCTTCCTCTTACGACTTTTGTTTGTACCAAACAAATTCTACTGCCTGACTATTTAACATACACATAGCCCTGCTTTTTATGTTCAGTATTATAAGTTGAATATCACAAGCACATTCTACTGCCTTGAGCCTCGGAAAAAAACGCCTAAAAGTTATAAGGGTATTGTTTTCGTCATGATCTGCCTTTTCACGCACCTTTTTATGTTAAGGGGGTTTTAATAAAGAAAAAACTTGCTAAAATGATTCCAACATCACAACTCGCATACTTACCCTTGGGTATAGTAATGTCGTGATAATACCCACCAAGCGAATAAGATGGGTATCAGTCAGTTAAAAATAAATTGGCAACAAGCCAATTGGAAGCAATGTTTCAGAACCAGCCCCCTCATTAAAATGGAGAATCGAGCAATGGCATTCGAACTACCCGCTCTACCTTACGCAATCAACGCTCTTGAGCCACATATCTCTCAAGAGACACTTGAGTACCACCACGGCAAACACCACAACACTTACGTTGTTAAGCTAAATGGTCTAGTTGCAGGTACAGAGCTTGCTGAAAAATCTCTTGAAGAAATCATCAAGACTTCTACTGGCGGCGTTTTCAACAATGCAGCTCAAATCTGGAACCACACGTTCTACTGGCACTGCCTAAGCCCTAACGCTGGCGGCGAGCCTACTGGTGCAGTTGCTGAAGCAATCGCTCAGTCTTTCGGTTCTTTCGAAGAGTTCAAAGCAAAATTCACTGATTCAGCAATCAACAACTTTGGTTCTTCTTGGACTTGGCTTGTTAAGAAAGCTGATGGCTCTCTAGACATCGTTAACACATCTAACGCTGCGACGCCTCTAACAGAAGAAGGCGTTACTCCGCTTCTAACTGTTGATCTGTGGGAACACGCTTACTACATCGATTTCCGTAACGTTCGTCCAGACTACATGAACGCTTTCTGGGCACTAGTAAACTGGGAATTCGTTGCTAAGAACCTAGCAGCTTAATCCATTACTGGTTCCCCCTAACCTCTGCTTAAGCGAGGTTAAAGCCAGATTGAAGCGCCTGCATTTATGCAGGCGCTTTTTTTATTCTGTTTTCTTACCTGTCATAAACCATGTTGACTAAACCGCCCCTCACCCACTGACTCCCTGTGCGTATCAGCCTAATACACATAAAAAGCTATAAAATATATAAATTCGTATAGATTCATAGTGTTGATTTACGTTTCCCTGACAATTTACTGAACAAATAGAAGTAAAAAAGCGGGAGTATTCAGCAAAAAGATACTCCTATGACTAAATTTTCAGCTCGCAAAACGCTTATCACGACCCTGCTTTGCTTTGCTCCGGCAATCAGTGCTGCCAACAACGCAGAGTCTTCTGCGATCCCTGTTACTGTTGAACTTGTCACGACCAAAAACATTACACAACACATCGAAGAAGTAGGAAAAATCACTGCGCTCGATTCCGCTAACCTGACTTTTAGCGCTGGTGCAAAAATCCAAGCCATTCACTTTAATGATGGTGATGCCGTTAAAGCAGGTGATGTTATTGCCAACTTAGACAGTACCAAAGCAGAAGCGGATTTTGATAAAGCACAAAGCTCACTCAATTTGGCGAAAACTAAATTAGACAGAACGCAAAACCTACTCGCAAAGCAGCCTGACGCCCTATCCCCACAGGATGTAGACGAATTAAAAGAAGAAGTTAATCTGGCTGCTGCTGACTTTCGTCAAAAGCAGGCCACATTGAAAGATTACACTATTGTCGCGCCATTTGATGGACGTCTCACAACATTCACCTACTCGGTTGGTAGTCATATTGACGCATCAACCCCGCTCGTTAGCCTGTATAAACTTGACCCGGTAAAAGTGACTTACGCCATTAGCCAAGAAGATTTAGGCAAAGCCAGTAAAGGGCAAACCGTCACAGTAAGCGTATCTGCTTATCCGGATAAACAATTTCAGGGCAAAGTTGATTACGTTGCTCCTGCGGTTGACGAAAGCTCCGGCCGTGTTGAGGTACACGCCAGTATCGATAATCCAGAGCTCACGTTGGCACCCGGTATGTTTGCCAATGTGAACCACCAGCTAAAAACCAGTAGCAACCAACTCATCGCCCCACAAAATGCGGTTATCGCAAGCAATGAGCAACGGTATATCTGGGTGCTTGACGGTAACAAACCGCAAAAGAAAAACATCACTCTGGGTGCCAATACCAATGATGGCGATGTCATCATTCTAAAAGGTCTAGAAAAAGGCGATATGGTTGTGACAACTGGCCAGCAAAAGCTTACAGAAAACAGCACCGTCAATGTATTAGCCCCACATGCTGAACCGCCATCGAATACTGAAGGAGGTAGCTAATGCGCTTACCCGATATTTGTATCCGTCATCCCGTTTTTGCATCAGTGCTCAGTATTGCCATCGTGTTGCTTGGCCTACTGTCATTCCAAAAACTATCGATTCAGTATTTTCCTGAGCACCAGACCGCGACTGCGACGGTTAGTGCCAATATCACAGGTGCCAGTGCCGAATTTATGTCACGTAATGTGGCAGACAAGCTCATTGATGCTGCGACCGGTATAGATAGCATTGATACCATGACCACAGATTGTGTCGAAGGCAGCTGTACCTTAAAAATCAATTTCGCCGATGACGTCGATGACATTGAGTACACCAACTTGATGAATAAATTACGCAGCGGTGTCGAGGGCATCAACGACTTCCCCCCTAGCATGACCGATAAGCCAACAGTAACAGATAATACTTCTGATACCGGTGCTGCCAGTAACGTCATCACCTTCGTTAATACCGGTGGTATCGAACAGCAAGCAATGTATGACTATATCAGCCAGCAGCTGGTGCCACAGTTCCGTCATATCCAAGGTGTGGGTGGGGTATGGGGGCCTTATGGTGGTTCAGCCAAAGCCGTGCGTGTATGGCTAAAGCCGGAGCGCATGAAAGCACTGAATATCAAAGCCGCCGATGTCGTTGGCACACTAAGCACTTATAACAGCAGCTTTACTGCTGGCACCATTGTCGGCGAAGCACGTGATTTTTCTATTAACCCTGTCAACCAAGTCGATAATATCAATAAGGTTAGCGACTTGGTGATCCGTGTCGATAACGGGCAAGTCATTCGAGTGAAAGACATCGCTGACGTCATTATGGGGGAAGAAAGCCTTAACCCTAGCCTATTATCGGTGAGTGGTGATCAAGCGATGTCACTACAGGTATTGCCACTAAAAACAGAAAATCCTGTTGTAGTGGCCGATCGGGTCAAAGCGGCAATTGAAACCATGCAGACCAAGCTACCCGATGGCATTGAAATGAAGATGGTCTACAATCAGGCCGATTTCATAAAATCAGCCATTGATGAGGGCTTCGCCACATTGGTTGAAGCCATCATCTTAGTCTCGATTGTCGTTATGCTGTTCCTTGGTTCATTCCGGGTGGCATCAATCCCCATAATTACCATTCCGGTTTGTGTAATTGGGGTCTTTGCAGTGATGGCATGGCTCGGATTCAGCATCAATGTACTCACTATCCTTGCCATTATTTTAGCGATTGGCTTAGTGGTCGACGATGCCATTGTGGTCGTCGAAAACTGCTACCGCCATATCGAAAATGGCGAAACACCGTTTAATGCCGCATTGAAAGGCAGTAAAGAGATTGTATTCCCAGTCATTGCCATGACCCTGACACTGGCCGTCGTCTATTTGCCAATCGGCCTCATGTCAGGCTTAACTGCGGATCTATTCCGTCAGTTTGCCTTTACCCTTGCCGCTGCGGTAATCATCTCAGGCATCGTTGCCCTAACACTCTCCCCAATGATGAGTGCTTATTTGATCAAGCCTGCAAGCCACAAGCCGCGTTGGTTCATGCATGTTGATCACCAGCTCAACCGTCTCGCCGATGCTTATAGCCGCGAGCTAAATAAATGGTTTAACCGCAAAGCAGTAATGGCTGGTATGGCATTCGTTCTGCTGGGCGTCTCTGGTTTTGCTTTTGTGCACATGCCGCAGGTCTTGCTGCCAACCGAGGACTCGGGCTTTATTGATGTCACATCAACTGCACCAACAGGTGTCGGGCGCCAATACCACCTCACTCATAATACAGAGCTGAACAGTGTGATGGCGGATAACGAGGCGATAGAAGCAAACCTGTCTTATATCGAAGGTACGCCAACTAACCACGTATTGCTCAAACCTTGGGGAGAGCGAACCCAAACTGCCGACGAGGTGATCACCGATTTAATCAACAAAGCGAATAGCACAGTCTCTGCTTATGATATGTCATTTTCAGTTCGCTCAGCCGATAGCCTGAATATCGATAACAACCTGATCCTTGAACTGACAACAGTCGATCGCAACACCGAAGAGCTGGCAGCCAGTGCTGAAGCTGCCGCTAAGCTATTCGATGAATACCCCGGTTTAACCAATGTAAAGAACTCAACAGTACGCGATCAGATCACCTATGATCTGACCATTGACCGTAATGCCATTGTCTTATCGGGTGTGAACTACAGCGATGTCACTAACGCATTATCGACCTTTCTTGGCTCGGTGAAAGCGGCAGACATGCAGGCAGAAGATGGCTTTACCTATCCCATTCAGGTACAGGTTAACCGGCAGGATCTCGGCAATTTTAATGTTTTAGATAAACTCTACGTTAGCTCGGAATCAGGTCAGAGCCTACCGCTGTCACAATTTGTCTCTATTGAACAAACCACGGCAGAGTCGAGCTTTAAGACTTACATGGGGCGAGATAATGCCGAAATAACGGCAGATTTAATGCCTGGTTATACGGCCAGTGATATCAAAGCTTTTATTGATCAGCAGTTACCGCCACTACTTAGCGATGCACAAGGCTATGCCTATAACGGTACTGTAAAAGTACTTAATGATTCACAAGCAGGCACTCAAATACTGTTCCTGCTGGCACTGATTTTTGTTTACCTGATCCTTGCCGCCCAATTTGAAAGCTTTATCGATCCACTGGTCATTATGCTTACCGTGCCACTGTGTATTGTCGGTGCATTATTGACGCTATCGTTATTTGGTCAGAGCATGAATATCTACTCAAAAATTGGCTTACTTACATTGGTCGGTTTAGTGACTAAACATGGGATTTTGCTGGTTGAGTTTGCCAATGAACAACGCAGGCAGGGAATGCCAGCACTCGATGCAGCCGTTGAAAGTGCACGTTCTCGATTACGCCCTATCCTGATGACATCATTAACAATGATTTTAGGTGCGCTGCCACTGGCCTTCGCGTCTGGCCCCGGCTCTCTAGGACGAGTTAACATCGGTTTAGTCTTGGTCGGAGGATTAATTGCAGGAACCTTCTTCTCACTGTTCGTGGTACCCGTCGCCTATGTGGCAATGGCCCAGTTAAAGGATAAACTGCGGGGTGTCTTGCGTCGCGGCGACAAACAGGCACAACCTGTCGCTTAAGCTTATTTGATTACAGCCAATAAAAACGCCTGCATTAGCACAATGCCGATCGTTTTAAGTAATTGAACGATCCTTAGAAGGCTTCATAATCGGTCTCAACATTGTTGAGGCCGATTTTTTTATGTCTGAGTTTTCTAGAGAGCTACAAGTTACTGCTGAGTTTTGCCAAGACCATCATATCGATGCATTTTCAAAGCACATTCCATTGGAATGGGTCCAAGAAGCTGTTAAGCAAACAGGCAGAGCCTCTGTTCGCAAAAGACGTTTTCCTGCCGAACAGGCTGTATGGCTAG
>NZ_JAKJSI010000044.1:0-64123 GCF_050336695.1 Photobacterium minamisatsumaniensis
CTGCTGTAATGTAAGTAAAAATGTCCAATTATTGATAATCAAAATGACTAAAAGAGAAACATAACGCCTTCATGATATGTGCTCCGTAAAACCAACAGAGCACTTTATTATACGAATTTGTCAACGACGTTTTTATAACTCTAACTCCATTTTGTAATCATCCATGACATATCCATTACCGATATCAGCACAGACTTCACTAACAATTTTAAATCCCATTTTTTCATACGCAGCAATAGTTCCAGTATTTTCCTTATTAACAGTAAGGTAGATTAGGTTTTTATTGTTAATTTTAGCTAGTTGTATCATAAATCCTATTGCTTTCTTTCCTGCTCCTTTACCTCTTTCGCTTGATAAGACATATAATTTACTCAGAAATAGGGCATTATTTTCTAATCGTACGCCCGAATAACCAACTAAATTCCCACCACGCTCAATCACGTAATAATGTACTTTATTGTTTTTTAATTCATCTTTTAAAGCAGTATATGATTGAAATTTACCCAGCATATACTCAACCTGAGCAGAGCCAATTATGGGCGTATAGTGCTCCCCCCAAATAATACTCGCCAGTTCCACTATAGATTCTAATTGTCCATTGGTTTTTACTTCATCAAAGCTAATTTCTTCTGCCATCTAGTCAATCCTATCTGTTTCGTTAATCGCCTAACTAATGACATGTCCTCTCTCTCAATCGAATATAGAGAGGAAGACCAAGGTCAACCCACATCAATTGCTATAAGACAGTTTTCGCGTAAACCACCGTATTACTTAAATCACCAGATGGCATTCTGCGCTCATTGAGTAATGTACCTTCAAATGAATACCCACATCGCTCAGCTACAGCCCTACTTTTTGTATTTCCTTCAGCTGCTCTGATTTCTACACGATTTGCTTTAAGTTCTGTAAACGCATAGTTTTCAATAACGCTCACCGCTTCAGCTATATACCCAAAACCAACGCAAGTACTCCGTAACCAATAGCCAATTTCAAAATATGGTACATCTTTATCACGAATGATAAGACCTATTGCCCCAACAAATATGCCAGAGTTCTTATCAACTAGTGAGTAACGTAACTCACCTTCGAACGCCTCAAAATTTGATATTGCTTGCTTCATATTTTCGATTGATTCTTCTTCAGTCAAAGAAAACGGAACCCAAGGAAGAAACTCACTAAGCTCAGCCTCACTTTCCCTTATCGCTTCCAGCATTAAGGACTGAATCTCCATGGTAGGTGGTACTAATTGAAGTCTATCTGTTTCCATATATGCTGATCCCCTACTAAATACTTCTGTTATGAGGTTAAGCCCCATACCATTATCGTTGTTGTGATCTCAAGGTGACTTGCTTGGTGTAACTCTTTAAAACCATGTTTTTTATAAAGAGCTACATTGTGGCTTTCACATTGTAGATACAGCTGCTTAATGCCTAAGCTCACGGCTTTACTTTTAGCTTCTGAAACCAACAAGCTTGATATTCCACGACCTCTGTTCGAGGGGCTAACAAAAACGCCACCTAGCCAATGTTCATATTCTGGATAATTCCTGTTTTCACGATATTTAAGCTCTACAACTCCAACAAGTTCACTATTGTCATGAATAACTATTGCCAAAGGAATTTCATTACGATTAATCGACTTTTCAACAACCTTTTCACGCACTATTTCTTCAGTAACATTTGGGGCTATGTGAGCCCACTCATTGTAGTACCACTGAGCTATTTTATTTGCTTCATGCGGATGATCCGCAAGTAGAGTAACTTCCATATTTCCTCGCTGCCTAATAGCGTAATCCACCATGATATAATCAATTTATAGCATTGATTTAGGTAATGAAAGGTAAGATTCGGCCCTTTTTCGGGAAAGCCTGATACTGCGTGGGACGATAAAAACCGTCTAACAAATGAGGACCATGAATGACTAGTGTTCGTGATACCACCATGGTATGGCCACAAAACCATTAAACAGCCCGAAGTAGATAGGCTGCTCTAGAGGTAATTTGATGGCCTTATACATCCTTCACCGTTGTTTCATAAACGCAACGGCTAACCCCGATGTCACAAATGTAAACCCTGCACCAATGTTTAAACCAGAAACTATTTTTGGCTTACTCTTTAACCAGCTTGAAAGTTTTGAGGCGAAAACACCCATTAAACTAAAACCGACTGCTGTAAGTAATGCAAACCAAACACCATAAGCTAACATTTGGATTGAGACCGAGCCTAAACTTGGATTAACAAATTGAGGAATAAAAGCGAGAACAAACATACCCGGCTTCGGATTTAATGCTGCAGATAAAAAACCAGTAGAGAATATTGTTTTCAATGATTGTTTTTTAG
This sequence comes from Photobacterium minamisatsumaniensis, assembly GCF_050336695.1. NCBI lineage: Bacteria > Pseudomonadati > Pseudomonadota > Gammaproteobacteria > Vibrionales > Vibrionaceae > Photobacterium > Photobacterium minamisatsumaniensis. The sequence continues at coordinate 2,340 of NZ_JAKJSI010000044.1, forward strand.
CGGGTTCCAACGAAAATAAATTTCTAGACCTGAGAACTTTAACGCCAAGCCAAATCAAATAAGCAGCACCAATAAATTTAACAACATAAAATGCAACGGTTGATGTTTGAAGCAATAAGGTAAGCCCAAACGTTGCAGCTAGAACATGAAATAAGATTCCCGCCCCTGAAGATACACCCGATACAACTGCAGCCAACTTTCCTTGGCTGAGGCCACGGCCTACCGCGAGTAAATTATCTGGCCCCGGTGAGATAACCAACAGTAAACATGCAATGCTATAAGCTAACCAAACTTCTAATGGGAACATCATCCCTCCTTGTAAGGGTTAGAGCTACGCTACCGCCTAACCTAAATAATACACCGTGAACACGAAACCCAGCCTTGAACTTAAAATGCCGAGCATTGAGGTTCGCTCTTAAATATCTCGTTAGTTTACTAATACCCACTGACTTCCTAGTTCAAAACAATGATTGTCGTAATCTATGTATGGCAACAAGGAAGTGCTATTGTTGCCGCCTATTGTAAGCATGATGCAACGAACACTAAGGGCACAAATAAGCCAATTCATATCGAAATATCAATAACTTAAACCCCCTCACCCCCTTATTATAGTTTTTAGCTTCCTACTCTGGATAGTCCTTAACAAGCATTACATAAACTGTTAAGAAAAATGACAAAATAAACGTAATTTGCCAAAGTCCTCCGCTATAAAACGACATTTGATTGTCAGACCAAAACCTGAGTGCAAAGTTAAATAGCTCGCCTTTTATTCCAAGTACAAGAACCGTTGCACAATAGTATTTCATAAACTCCAAAAGTAGGTTCCTAGCTTGTAATAAATGGCCTGCACTCATACCTCACCCTTATGATTAAATTCAGCGAGTTAAACTTAAATTTGGACATAGACTTAATTCAATTTCAAGAATAAATATAAAAATTACAGCGGAGTTAAAATCTTTGATTAAACCCTATTAATTTAATCAAAGATTAATTAGAACCATGAACTTATGATAATTGACATAACGCTCAATTAAGTAGCTAACAGCACTACCCAAACACTAAGGTATCTTAGTTTCTATGTTCAACTGCCCTTCAAGACCTGCTTCACGGTGAACAGCTAGAGCTTTAAATTCTTCAGAGGACGTCATTTCAAGCAGTGCTTTACGAGATGGATATTTAACAATTACAAATGCATCCCAAAGTTCACCTACCTGACCAAGGATCAGACCAGTAACTTCAGAATAGAAAACAACTTCTGCACCGTACGTTTCGAGTACTTTGAGCATTGGTTGACCGTACAACTCATATGCATCTTTACCCGTTAAGTCCGACTCCCGACCATCAGCATAGACCGCTTTATCACGGAATTTAAAAAAGGTTTAGCAGATGAACCTCGCCCGAATCAGGTGAAGATTTTAGCCTCTCCATCTGTTCATGCGATGGGTGTAGCTTATTTAGAACTTCCATATTCACTCCTGCAGCATAGTATCGACATAACACACCTAATAGTTATCTATGTCGATTTTATATTTAGATAGTACTTCTTGCATTTGAAGTTTCTTTTGGCCTGCGGCTACAGCCATTACTTTAGCTGTGACATCAGATATTTCACCTTTAGTTATACCTGCCTTTTTAGATTCTTGTAAATAATATCGAATGCATGGTAAACAATTCATTGCCATTGCGGCAGATAAACCAACTAATAATTCAGTTCGAGTATCCAAGTGTTCATTGGTATGAGTTGAATGGTAAAACTCTTCATATGGTTTTTGATGCTTTCCTAGCATAAAATATCCTTATAAGTTATTTGGTGAATTCCATATTGTTGATGCAACAGTCGACTCCACATTACGCTGTCACCATAATGACTCTACGTAATAACGCTTTGCTAACGGGCGACAACGCAGATACCAGCAAGAAGAGGCAATGTTTTCTTCACAACAAAATTAACACCTGATGTCATTACCATAATATTATTTGGTCCAGGTGTAACTGAGGAGGAAACTGCAAACAAAGTAACTGCAAAAAGGTATTCCATATTATAACATCCATATCAAACCAATCCCTTATGGTTTCATAATGACGAATAATGCATTTTTATTCAAGAATGATTTGTAGCCTTCCAAACAACGAAAGAAATAAGTCACCATCATTGCACGTGTAAGAAAGATGGCGTTATGTGAAATAAGAATATCGCTAAAATTAGTTATTAACGCCATAGTCATTTGTTTTAGACGTGTTACTTACATGCTCTAAAACAAAATTATTCAGTTCAGTTACGGTTTTAATTACGTGAACATCTTTGCTATCAGATTTTTCTATTAACTTAGACATGAAATCATCATTCCAGAACTTTGGGCACAGTTTGAGCGTCTTATAGCTCGCCAGCGTACCTTTGAGTACTAAGCTTCCATCAGGCCAACCTTCTGGCTTTATAAACACCCCTTTTAAAAAGCGTTTCGTCACAAACCAATAGCTGACTGGATACGGGAGATCTATATAAACTAGGGTATCCGCAGCTTCTAAACGTTTATTGAATGAGCTGATAGGTCCGAACCCATCAATTATCCAGCTATCTGTGCACAATATATTGTCATGTGCTTTATCAAATACTTCTCGAGCTACAAGCTCACCGTTGGGCTTATAAACAATCGAGTCTAACTGATGAAGCGGCGTCCCTGTAGATAAAGCTAATGCTTTGCTTACAGTCGATTTTCCGCTACCTGGTTTGCCAAAAACTGCTACCTTTTTCATGTAACCTCCTCAAAGAGAATGTTTCCCCATAAGGTAGATATAGAAAACCCACCTTTACGGGTGGGTTCAATAATCTAAAGCCTATCAAAAATCCCACCATTCTTATGGAGTGATGATAATTCGTTTCGTAAGTTGCTTTAGATTCATTTTCATACAACCAGCATCATATAACGGAAGTAACTTGTCAATTGGATTTATGCGTAAATCAGCACAATCACAAAACCCAACCAAACTAAAATCGCCAAGTGCTAGCTGTAGATTTGAACTCTTTGTGAGGCGATTATATCCCAACGAAAATATGGTCGCCTGCCATCCATACGCTCAACTTCCGCACCAATCCTTTTATAGAACTGTTGGGCCTTATTGTTATGAGGGCTAGCTGTCCATGAAATATGAGAAACCAATGATTTTTGAGCCTGTTCTTTCAAAGCTTTCATAAGCTCTACACCATAACCTTTTGACCTTTGCCCCCCAATAACCAAGAGGTCATCAAGCCAGATTGATGGTTCTCCACTAAACGATGAATAACGATAATGATATAGAGCAAACCCGTATGATTCATTGTTAGACTCTAACAATAAAGCATGTGCAAATGGGTTATCACCAAATAACGTACGTTCTATTTTCTCTATTGATGTCGAGATTTCACCGTGAAATGCTTTCATGCTGCGGTCAAACTCAGCTTTGCGTTCAATAAGTTCTAGTAACTTACTTGAATCATGTTTTGTCGCACTCCTTACGAACATTCGTCCTCTCCATAGTTGAAATACTTGTTGGTGGCTAACGCCCGTTCCTACTAATCCCCACAAAAGACCTTTGTAGTTCAACAAGTAGACACGCACCTCACCTTCTGATCTAATGAATTCAGTACAAGCATTGTATTAAGCGCATTGGCCGTTTATTCGGCAAAAACCACCAAAAATACGTAAAGACCGACCAAAAGGTCGAGGTGTTTATCCGCTTAAGCCGTCTATAATAAGTCAGCAGAAGAGTCTTAGTTACTGGTGGTTTGGAGTTATTACAGAGCATAACGGTTGGCATCGCCATGTTCTGCCATTCATCAGGCTTGGAAAAGAAGTCTTCCGGCGACTGGAATACCACACCAGCTAATCAACACTATGGTTTTTTAGATAGTTTGAGTGAAAGACGTAACCAATAATAACGACACATATCGGTCACCTTAAACATAGCCCACACATACAGGCCAGCCAGAAAAATTTGCATCACACGCTTTAATAGGCTGACTCCAACATCACTGTCTACGTAGTACATCGCCCCACCAATAAGTACTAGAAACCCATTGATACCCGATGACCAATACAATGATGTTTTAGTCATTCTGAATATTTTCCCGCCCCAGAACAAAAGAAAACACATAGCGAATAACCCTAAGAATACCGGGTGAGGAAACATAACAATGAGCTCATAGAAAATTACCGCTCCGAACCCGGCCACAAACATATTGGCGACCACGCCAACTCGACCTTCACGGTATGCTCCAACACTACTCAGTTCCATCGCAAAAAATGTGGCCAAAATAGGTATCAGTAAATCGGTGACAGTAAAGGTAATAACAAAAGCAACAAGTGGCATCATGGTAACTGCCATTGTTAACGCTATCGAAGTGGTATCTCCCTCCGGGCCATGATGGCTATGGCTATCGCCTAACTCACCATTGTATTTCGGGGGTAAGGCCTTAAAAGCCAGTTGAGAGATAAGCAAAGCAACCAAGAAATTAAGCCAAAGGCCATTAGCCACTTTCCAAGCGGTGATAGGGTCTATCGTCACCACAACAGGAATCGCCGTTAAGCTTATTACCCCTGCAGCTAAAGCAAGGCCATGCACATCGCTTTCCAGTGCCCAACGGTAAAACCAGTACAATGCCAAACACACGTAAACAAGAAACAATATCGGGTACGGTGACAAAATAAAAAAAACGAGGCACTGACTGAATAGTAATACCGTCACCCACAGCATGATGGCAAAGGCTTGATACAGGGTTTGTGCTTTCGAGTCCTGCAATAAGATCGCTGTAATCAACGGGCAGACATAACCAAGCTTCCAATGCACGAATTGAGATATGAGCAATGCTAACGTCGTCCCCAAAGCTAGGCGCTTGGCTCTACGAGGCCAATACTCCGTCGATGGAACTATGCCTGCCATGCTCTGTTACCTGTCATAAATAAGCTGCCATAAAATCATGCTAATAGGCAAAAGACAACATGCTCATCAGGCGTAGCCAAAGATGTGCAAGTGAATTGAGGATTGAGCTATCACTGGTATAAACGACCACATCGGCTTGACCGTTATGGCGCAAGTTAACCAGCTGATCTTCTGGTAACTGATAATCTTTCAGCGATATGATGACTGAGAAAAATTGTGGACTACGCAGCCATCCCGTGGACTTAGGTGCAGCACTGAGTGCTCCCTGTGAATAAGGCTTTCCCGTCGATACCGCCACAGCTAGGCTTTTGACTTTGCCTTTAAAAATTCTACCGGGATAAGCGTCCAGTGAGATATCTACCGGATTACCCACACGTATATTGCCCAAATTGTTTTCTGACATATACGCTTCTATCCATAAATCCGTGGTAGAAATAAAACTCATGATCGGCTGACCGGCTGTCACATAATTACCGCGGTCCAGTTTAATCGAACCAATATAGCCGTCTGATGCTGTTCGTAATTCGGTACGGGACAAATTGAGCAAAGCTTGCTCTAGCCGAGTTTCGGCAAGCCGCAGTTTGGGATTGTTTTGCCCCTTATTACCCAGCTCCTGCCTCGCCCTTTCTAGTTGGGATTCGGCCGCTTTAACTTGTGATCGGAGCGCTTTTACTCTCGCTCTAGCCGAGTCCCCTTCCGCTTTGGGGTAGATCCCTTTTTTTTCCAATGCATAAACGCGAGCCGCTTGGGTTCTGGCTTCATCCAGCATGGTGTTAGCTTCACTCACCTTGGCTGCTGCCTCGGCAACCACCGCAGTATCTGAGCCAATTTTTTGCCCAGCAATGGCAAGCTGAGCCTTGGCCTCTTCAACTGCGAAGATAAAACGACGTTGCTCAATCTTAAAAAACATATCGCCAGCCTTCACTGCTTGGTTCTTTTTGACATAAACCGTATCGATATAGCCCGACACATCCGGTATCACCGGCACTTCATAGGCTTGAACACGAGCATTTGTTGTATAAGGGGTAAAGCGATCCGATATTAGGTAATAGATCATGAAAAGCATAGTAACCAGCACCACAATTAACGTGGCCTTATGGCCATGTTTAGGTTCCCCATGACTACTATTGTCATGGTGTGTTTCTATTGATTCTGAATCCGCATCTTCGCTTTCATTCTCTTGCATCGCGATCACTCAATTTACTGTTTAATGAACATCAGATTCTCATGCTGTCTAGGCCAACACAGTAAAAAACGGTTATGGTGATATAAAACCGTGGGCACTTTCCTGTCTAGCTATTTTAGTGAGGTGTCCGGATAACTGTTTTCTCAGCAATAGGACATTGGATAGTTCCTACGAGCTAAAATGATTGATAATCCATCGCCCCTCTCTGACATTCGTGGTTTCGTATGTACTACAACCTTGCTGTTCTTGCGTTATTCGCCTTCCTTTTTAGTGCCGTTGCCGGGCGTATTGAAAGAAGTATCATTTCTGGACCGATGATTTTCATTGGCTTTGGCCTCATCAGCGGGCCGATGATATTGGGCGTTTTGAATATTAAGGTTGATGCCGTCCAGCTCCGTATCATTGCCGATTTAGCGCTTGCCTTAGTTTTATTTATCGATGCCGCCAATGCGGATCTCTCGTTACTTCGAAAATTTTCCCATATTCCCAGCCGCATGCTGCTTATCGGTTTACCTTTAACAATTACGCTTGGCGTCATTATTGGTTGGTTGTTCTTTCCGCAGATACCGCTTTTCGAGCTTTGCATTTTATCGACCATGCTTGCCGCGACAGACGCTGCTCTGGGAAAAGGCGTAGTGAACAATAAAGCCGTTCCTGCCCGTCTTCGAGAAGGGCTCAATGCGGAAAGTGGCCTCAACGATGGGCTCTGTGTTCCTGTTCTATTCTTATTTATCGCCTTAGCGGTAAATAGCCAAACAGAAGGAACCACTTTGGCATTAACGCTTTTTGTCAAAGAGATTGGTATCGGCGCGCTTGTCGGGTTGATTTTAACGGGGGTTGGCGCCGCTATTATGCAGTTTTGTTATTCTAGGGGCTGGTTTACCCATATATGGCTGCAGATCCCTGTCATCGCGCTGGCATTCAGCTGCTTTGCCGTCGCGCAGACACTGCATGGCAGCGGTTATATCGCAGCTTTCGCGGGTGGACTGCTATTTGGTAGGTTAGCCAAGAAAGACACGCACGAGTTAGTCCTTGCCAGTGAAGGGATTGCAGAGCTAATCGTTATGCTAACTTGGGTGACATTTGGTGTCGCGGTTGTTGGCCAAGTCTGGCTTGGTATATCACTCAATGTATTACTCTATTCGCTGTTAAGCCTGACAGTTATTCGCATTATCCCCATCATTATATCTCTGCACGGCACTGATGAAAGCTGGGAGCATAAACTCTTTTTAGGCTGGTTCGGCCCAAGGGGGCTCGCCAGCATCGTGTTTCTACTCATCGCTATTAGCAACCCACTTCAAAGTAAATCAATCTTAATCGATGTTGTGGTCTGTACTGTTACCCTTTGCGTGATCACCCATGGGATCAGTGCCAATCTCTGGGCAAAGAGATTGGCACAACGATCACAGGGCAACAATATATAGCCATTAAAGGCAAAGGAAACCTTTGCTTTTTATCGCTCTTCAAATACTTCTTTGGCTATATTCATTCCGTTGATTGCAGCGGGAAAACCAGCATAAACTGACATTTGTAAGATGATCTCGGTGATTTCTTTTTGCGTGCAGCCAATATTGATTGCGCCTTTTATGTGCCCTTTGAGCTGAGGCTGGCAATTACCCATCGCAGTTAGCGCTGCAATCGTGGCCAATTCCCGGGTCTTGAAGTCTAATCCTTCTCGTTGTAGCACATCGCCAAACGGGTATTCGATGGTGTATCTGGCAAGATCTGGGCAAACCTCACTGAAGTGTTCTGTCATCGCTCCAACAGCATCAGGATCAAGTTCATTCAGTTTGTCCACGCCACTTAAATATCTGTTATTCATGTTCTTTATTTCGAGATAATGTTTATATTTTGATCAAATAAATCAATGTAATAGGTAAGCTTACATTAGCAATTCATGCAACTCAACTGCACAATTCTGTCAACAACGACAGTAAGCATAGAAATACTGACACAAGGGGTCACTTCACAATATAATCACTTGGGGCTTTCTTCAAGCTTGATACTAAGCAATTATCTCAGTCGTCACCTCTGTTTTGACTGAATTTGCTATAAAACAGTTCCTGTGGGACATATGATGCATTTTCTCTAGTTGCTCATAAGTTGGCTGTCGTTCACCGGAAAATACGATGTGAGGTCGTAAAGTTACTTTTGTTACTGATGTTTTTCCATCAGTATCTTCTTCCATTAAACCAAGAGCATTGTCGACATATTCTTCAATTACATACTTACGTTTGGCTGCAATTGAGAGAAATACCAACATGTGACAACTAGACAAGGCCGCTATAAAAGCTTCTTCTGGATCGACGTTGGCTTCAACTGAATATGGTAATGGAACAACATGAGGTGAAGATGATGCTAAAACAGTTGCACCACCATCAAACTCCCAAATATGACCGCGACTATATTGATTGTCGATAAAAATTTCATCTTTACTACGATTCCATCGAATTTCAGCAGTATATTCAGACATCGTTTTTCCTTACTGTCCATTTTCATGAATTGCCTAACGCCTGCCACTTAAGAATCCCCACAAAATACCTTTGTAGTTCAATAAGTAGACACGCACCTTACCTTAATCACTTAAATCAACGCATAGTAAAAATGCCACGCGTTTCGAACCCCTCTTGAGCAGTTTGTTATATGGTTCTGGGCGCGAACATTATGATTGCCATTCCTAACAGTGCAACTGATACGCCGACTACGTCCCATAAAGTAGGACGAATACCATCAACTACCCATAACCAAAGTATTGCTACAAAAATATAGACACCACCGTACGCGGCATAAACCCTACCCGCAGCAGTAGGATGAAGAGATAGCAGCCATGCAAATAGTACCAGGAAGAATGCTGCTGGTAGTAAAAGCCAAACCGACTTATCCTCTTTTAACCAGAGATAAGGTAAGTAACAACCCAATATTTCTGCGATTGCCGTGACAAAGAACAATCCGATTGTTTTCAATTCTAGCAACTGTTTTTATCCCGTTTAAGCAACTTGTATATGCATTTTTGCCAATGATATTCCATTTGATTGGCAGTCTTTTCAGCTAAATCTAAGTTAGCAAGCTTTGATACTAAATCCAGACTCATGTCTATTCCAGCTGAGATTCCACCTGAGGTGATATATTTTCCATCAGAAACCCAACGATGGTTAGTAACAACGTTTAGCGCTGGGTAGTCTGCTTTAAGATCCGCAATATCTTCCCAGTGTGTAGTAACCGTTAAACCATTTAACAAATCAGCTTCAGCTAAAATAAAAGCACCGGTGCAAACTGATAGGACCCTTTGGGATTTACTTGCAACCTGTGAAACCCACGATACTACATTTGAATTTTTCACTTCTTCTGTATGCACGCCACCAACCACGATTAGAACATCAATATCAGGGTGAGAATCAAAAGCAAAATGAGGTTGAACCGGAAACCCTCCGCGGGCTTGGATAATACGACGTTCTTCAGCAACCAAGAATATATTCCAATTATTATCTTCCAATCGCTTTGCTGTGCTTAATACTTCAAATGGTCCTGAAAAATCAAGAACTTCAGCATTATCGTATATATATATTCCAATATTCATATTTCGTACACTCCTTGCACATAACGCCGCGCTCAGCCGCTGGAAGTCGGTTGCAGCGCCTTGTTATGTGTAACGTTCTTGCTATATACGTATTGCAGTAACCTCATTACTTACCAGCATTTCACCCGAAACGCCCAAACCATTTGGTTAAACTTATGTTTCATCTTTAACAGGTGCGCAACCACCGCAAACACACTAATGTTAGTAGCACGTCAATCACGCCGGAATATAAAACTATGAAAGTACTCATCCAATACACTCAGGCAGGCAAATATAGAGACCATGCATGGGAAGCTTTAGCAATGAAAGCAAAAGGTGAAGTTCAAGCAGTCACACCGTCTTATGCAGCACAACTCATCGATCAAGATAAAGCTAGCCTTGTAACTACTGAAGACGGGCAGCTCATTATCCACTCTTAGCCTACTTGATGAGCTCCAATATACGAGCGATTAAACTTAATTTAATCGCTTTGCTAGACTCCTAAAAGCCACTCAAATCTAATTCAACTGAGTCACCCAGCCAGTACGCATATTTTGTATGATCCGCTAAGTCGTCACCTGTTACTCCATGAACAAGCACACTCAAATTTTGTCTACGCGTATCTAACCAAGGAATTAAGTCATCAAAACTTTCATTACCAAATAGAATTTGGCAGCTCCATTTAGTATGTGGACCAACAGCCTTTTGGTGTACTCTGCCCACTTTTAAACCAAATTTTTCACCTGCCTCATTGCATAATTTAGTAGCAACAACCAAAGAATCTTTATCGAAATATACATGGGCATGATACTGGTCATGCATATTGACAGGTCTTTTGGGGATTTTAATTTCACATACTCCTATATGCCAGTTTCATTAAAGCCTACTGTTGGAAGCTACCTAACAAGAAATGGTAACATGAGATATAACAGGCATAAAAGACGACTTAATAACAATTTGTTGAACAGCTTTTTTTATATTCATTAATTCTCTGTTTTTTATCTACAGGGGCAATATAGCGGAATGCTGATACTGCCTGTAGCAAAAAAATTTAGAACCGCAACACCATTCACTGATGCCACAAAGTCAGATAGACACGTACTATATACATTCACCCCAATCTAATAGCCCAGTTCCCATTATTTTCTTTTGTACAGTTTTCTTCTGTATCATATGAGATATGAGCCGCCACACTTTTAAATCTGACACCCATTGTATTCAGTTTGCTCTCAATTAAAAGTGTGAGTGATTTTTCACCACCACCACCCATGAAAGTAGAAAGCTCTTCATTGGTATTAAAAATACAAATAACCCTCAAACTTTTCGGGAAGTTTGAATAATTAGCAAGATGGGTTATCCATTGGAATCCGTCAATTTCTTTTAATGCCGTTTCACAAACATCTGTTAATGTAATTCTTAGTTGGTTATCGATTTTCTTATCCATTTTACGCATACTTTACCCGCTAATCTAACGCCTGCCATCAGTTCCCTCACACAAACCAAAGATTACACTGTAGATACATAAAGCTCAATCATTACAGTAACGTCGCACCTGACGCCAAGGCAATGAAAATGTGAAAATAAACCTCAAACCATTACACCATTACACCATTACACCATTAATGTATGTTTTGATATATATTGAACTAATAGTGCTCCCACCCAGCAGTAATAAACTATATARTCATAGGAGATTAGAAACTTACTAAAAACATTATTAAACATTAATGATCATTGACGAATATATGTTCTTTCATACCGCATAATCACTTTATAACAAAGTTTAGATCAACACTTTCCAGTTATTGCTAAGCGTTCATTAAATTTTCATTGCTTTTTTACTCTAAGAGGCAAAAAACGAGCACGACTTTGCGTCGCACTCATTATTTTCATGTAATACAGGCTATTTTACTTTTGGCACATCAATTTCAATTCTGTTGTTGAGCTCTTCTAACTCTGATTCCAACGCAACAAGTTGGGCTTGTTTTTCTTCAACAACATCTAGCTTCGCTTCATACTTATCGCAGTCAGCCTGCGACACCCAATTCCAGCTAGTGCCCGATTTAAATTCATCGCATGCCTGCTTGAATTCTTTAGCAATACTCTCTGATTCTGTTACTTGCCGTTTCGCGCTTTCAACATCTTTTTGTAATCGGAGTTGTTGTTGATAAAGCTCTTTAGAATTGTCTAAAACGACTTTCTGTTTCTCGGCGGTCGTTTTCAACTCAACCACTTTAGTATCAAGTTTTTTCTTCGTAACGGTTAAGGTTTTTTGTTCTTTTTTCATTGAGCTAAGCTGCTTTTCAAACTCAACTTTTTGCGCATCTAAATCAGCTTGTTTTTGTTCAAGCTTAAGAACAATGGCTTGTAGATCTATCGCTGACTGAGTTTCAAGCTTTTCGTAGCGTTGTTGCTGTACTTGTTTATCTTCAACAAGTTGTGCATTTTTCTGTTTTAAAGCGTCATAATCTTCTTGGCTTGGACCCGGATTTCGATTCCAAACAGCCGTGGCCAATAAGCTACCAACGACTAAACCTGCAACTAATGAAACTTTCCAAGATGTCATATCTATCTATCCACTTAAGTCGGCTGAATTTGTGTAGCAACCAAACAGGTTATAGCCATTCGATAATATGCTACACATTTGCCTTGATACTATGTCATGTTYATATCAAAAATAACCTGAAAACAGTAGTTAGCAACCTAATAAGTTAAAAGAAAAATCGCCAGTATTGATCCAGCCCAAACTTCTTATTGACTAAGTGAGTCCACCGTTAGCAATTCTGGTCGTGTAATATACATTCATACTTAACTTTACAGACAATAAAGCAAACCCATTTTTTCCGGTTAACCGTCATAGATTCCTCTCGCATTTTTTCTTTTTTAATGTGCTCATAATTACATGTTTTGGCGTAACTTCTCGCAATATCATGCTCTCTGCTAGATTGCTTTGTACTCACCGTACTAAACCTGACAGCCTAGGCATAATTACTATCCACAAAGGTATCCAATCTATGTCGTTTATCATTAATGGTGCCCTTCGGCTAAACCGACTCTCTGGCGCATTGGCTTTACTGCTTAGTCCTTTCCATGCTGTTTCAGGATCTACGCCCGATGTCATGCGATCAACCGCCCTATCACCTGCAGACTTAAGCTCTGTTGACATGAAGTTAGAGAATCTTAGCCACTACTTTGTGAGTGAAAAGTTAGATGGGATTCGCGCACAGTGGAATGGTGAAAATCTACAAACTCGTCGTGGAAATCTCATCCATGCACCCGGGTGGTTCACGGCCAACTTCCCAAAAAATCGAAGCTTTGAAGGAGAGCTTTGGCTTGGCAGGGATCAGTTTCAAGCATTGAGTAAAATAGTATTAGATGATGTGCCAAGCGATGAGCTATGGCGGAAAGTAACTTTTCATGTATTCGATTCATCTTCCATAAAAGGGCCATTCAAAATACGCTACCAAGCGCTTTCACAACAAATACCGACTCTAGAATCACCATATATTCATGTTATTTTACAGCAGCAAATAGCCAGCTTAGATGCACTTCTCAAGTTGTTAGATGAGGTTGAAAAGCAAGGTGGTGAAGGTTTAATGCTTCAACATCAGGCTAACGATTACCGTTCAGGTAAAACTGACGGTTTCTTTAAGCTAAAAAACTATCATGATAGCGAAGCTACCGTTATTGGGTATGTAGAAGGGGAAGGTAAATACACAGGAAAGCTTGGGTCGGTTTGGGTGCTAACCGCAAACAATATTAAGTTCAAGATTGGTTCTGGGTTTAGTGATGCGGAACGAGAAAGCCCTCCCCCATTAGGCAGTATTATTCAATTTCGACACAACGGTTTCACCGATAGCGGCATCCCTCGTTTTGCACGTTATATCCGTATGCGGCCAACCCCCGATATTTAGCCATCACCAAATGTATAGACAGGCAAAATAATAAAGCCACCCTTTAAGTTACTCTATATAACCAAGGATGGCTTGGCTTTTCACTCACTAAACAAGGTTACTTATAACTTGTAGCGTTTCACTTCAGATTCAAGCTGATCAGCAAGTGACTTCAAACCTTCAGCTTGCTGGGCTGCTTCTTGAGCTTCCACTGCCATTTGATTTGCTACTTCTTGAACACCTTCAGTATTACGGCTTATTTCTGCCGTTACACTCGATTGCTCTTCTGCAGCTGAAGCAATTTGTGTTGCCATATCACTAATAACATTAATTTCGCTGGCAATATTGTTGATACTGTCACCTGCACCATCGACATCTTGTACGCTGGTTTCAGCCAAGTGGTGACTATCATTCATTACCGAAACAGCTTGCTTGGTTGTTGATTGAAGCGTTTCAATCATGGTCTGAATTTCTTCCGTTGAAGTGTGTGTACGCTGAGACAACACACGAACTTCATCAGCAACAACGGCAAAGCCACGGCCTTGCTCACCTGCTCGTGCTGCTTCAATGGCCGCATTCAATGCAAGTAGGTTCGTTTGCTCTGCGATATCACGAATGGTTGCTAAGATCGTACTGATCTTTAATGCATGTTCATTCAAATCTTCAATGATGCCCACAGCACTATCTACTTCACTGGCAAGGTTACCAATAGATTGCTGACTTTGGCCTACTTGGCTATGCCCTTCTGCAGTAAGTGTTACTGCTTGCTCTGCAGTTTTCGCTGTATTTTCAGCATTACCGGCAATTTCTTGGGTGGCACTCGCCATTTCAGTTACCGCTGTGGCAACCATTGTAATTTCATCCTGCTGATGACGAATATTATGGCTACGTTGAGTCGCAGATGTCGCAGCATCAGCTGCATTACGGTTTAGCTCGACGGTAATATCGCGTAATTTACTCGCCATTATGTGCTGACGAGCAACAAACTGATTAAAGTTATCAGCAAGCTTACCCACCTCATCTTGCGTGTTTACATCAATACGTACTGTTAAGTCACCTTCGCCGTTCGCAATATCTGCCAATGCTAACGAGACCTTATTAAGCTCGCTTAGCTGGCGGTTAACTAGCCAGCTAATAAAGCCACAAACCACAACTAAAATTGCCAAGCCAATTAATAATTGCTCGACCAATGTCTCAACAATCGGCGCTTCAAGGGTTTCGCGATCCATCACCATAACCATGGCCCAGCCCGAGTTAGGGACTTGCTGTACAGCAACGGCACGATCTTTCCCGTCAAAGTCACTAAAGAAGAAGCCATCACCTCGATTGGTTTCATATTCCAGTATTTGTGTTGTTAGCCCCAGCTCGGAAATAGGCTTTAATTGAGATTTTTCGTTCGGGTGAGCGACAATAACTTGATTTTTCATATCAAGCAGCATGGCATAACCATTGCCTAGCACTGGCACATTTAGCACATCTTTCATCAAGTCGCCCAACGCAAGATCAGCGCCGACAACACCGGCCAAAGTACCATTTTGCATAACCGGCTCAGCCAGCGTCACAACCAATGTTTGCATGGTATGGCTGACATATGGTGCAGTTACAACGGCATTACGCGCAGCTTGAGCATCTTGATACCAACCGCGAGTACGAGGGTCATAACCCGCTCGGTTTAATGATGGATCATGACGATACATCTCCCCTTGCTGGTTACCATAGAAGCTAAGACTGAAATTTCCAGAAGTTAATGTTTGCTTCAAATGGTTGACAATATCTGGCTCGGCGCTATTGCGCATTATATCTGCCATACCTGTGATTGCTGCTTGCTTATCACCAAGCCAATCACCAATCCCTTTTGTCACAGCAATGGAAGTATTAGTACTCTCGCTTTGAATTGATTGCCAGGCTTGCGCCTTCATTGATTGATACGAAAATCCACCCAGCGCAATGGCTGTAATTGAAATTGCGGCAAAACTAGAAAGAAGAAGTTTCGACTTTAACGACAGCTGCATAATAATCCTTGGAATACGTCACGTTGGCGCTGATTATAATGTGAAGGTTTAAATCACTTTGTGATCAAGAATAAATTTTATATGTGCTACAGTTCAATCGAGTACTTTATCACCAACAATATTCATTTTCGGTTCACGTACAATGCATTACAATTAATGTCATGAATATATCCAGAAAGTTTCTTACCCTATTCTTATTGGCTTTATTACTTACTTCGAAAGCTTACGCTAGCGTTGAGCTTGAAATTGATGAAGACCATGATGACGTTATGCAGGCTGTCCAGCAGGGGCTAATTCAACCCTATTCAGCACTTCAAGAAGTCGTTAGCAAGCAACTTCGAGGCCGAATTATAAAGGTTGAACTTGAAGAGGACGATGATATCTGGATTTATGAATTAAAACTTATCGACCCGAACAACAACATTGTCAAAGTAGAATATGAAGCCAAAACACTTTCTATTATTGAAATTAAAGGTCGCGCTCTCGAAAATGTCATCAAGGTATCTGAATGAAAATACTTGTCGTTGAAGATGAAGTCACACTTGGCGAACAAATTGTTGCCGGTTTAGAAAGTAACGGTTGGGTGGCGGAATTGTCCCCTGATGGTATTGATGCATTATACCGTGCGACATCTGAACCTTGGGACGGTATTATTCTGGATCTTGGTTTACCAAAATTAGATGGGTTAACCGTACTCAAAGGAATTCGAGACGAAAATGTATCGACACCTGTAATTATTTTGAGTGCTCGAAATGAGCTCACTCAGCGGGTAGAAGGACTCAATGCTGGCGCTGATGATTATTTAACCAAGCCTTTCCAAATGGTGGAACTTGTTGCTCGTCTGCGTGCACAACTTCGCCGTGCGACGGGTAACGCTTCACCGGTTATTCAAGTGGGAGGCCTCAGTTTAGATACCCGCAGCTCTAAGGTTATGCACAATGGCGAATGTATTGAACTGACTGCGCTTGAGTTTAAAGTGATTTCTTACATGATGCATAACGCAGATAAAGTTATCTCACGCACTGAACTCGTCGAGCATATTTATAAGCAAGATTTTGACCGAGACTCAAATACCATTGAAGTGTTTATTGGTCGTATACGCCGTAAAATTGGCAGTGATGTAATAAAAACAGTTCGTGGGCTTGGGTATCGCATAAATGCCGATTAAGCCTACCCTATCAACACAATCTAGCCTTCGCAGCCATCTACTGATTTCCTCATCAGTTTGGCTGCTGCTGATCACTTTTGCTGCTGGTTACATCGTTCCAAGCTTCATTAAAGATTATTTGGTTACACAAGAAAAGCACCAGCTCTACTTATACCTTGATGAGCTAACAGCTCAGGTTGATGTTGATGCAACGGGTAAACTCAGCCTCCCACAAAAAATATCGAATCCTCGCTTTCAACAACCCTATAGCGGCTTGTACTGGAGCCTAAGCGTTAACAATACGCAAATTCGCTCTCGCTCTTTATGGGATACAAAAATAACCGGTGATGAAGAGAGCGGTTATCAGGGCCCAAACGAACAGTCTTTGCTTACCGTAAAGCGTGAGTTTTATTTGCCAGAAGTTGATGAACCCGTTGAGTTAACCATTGCGGCAAACCAAGATCAATTGCTAAAAACACTTCATGAACTGACAAGAAGCTTTTGGGTCATATTGGCGATTATGTCTGGTGGGATTCTTCTGCTTATCACGCTACAGGTTAGTTGGTCGCTATGGCCACTTCTCCGACTGCAGGCGAAATTAAAGCAGGTTCGTAACGGTGAAGAAAAAGAACTGTCAGGTAGCTACCCAAAAGAAATCCGTCCGGTTGTTGATGATCTTAATGCACTACTTTTTCACTATCAAGAGATCCTAGAACGAGCAAGAAACCATGCTGGTAATCTTTCTCATGCTTTAAAAACCCCTATTGCCGTGCTCAATAACGACGTTGAACAATTACCTGAAGCTGCACAATCGAAGTTGCAGCCTACGCTCCAACAATTACAACAACAGATTGAATATCACCTTGGCCGCGCTCGTATGGCGGGGGCTGYGAACATTCTAGCCGCAAAGACAGCCCCTTCTGTACGGGTTGATGCCATCTCCATGGCGATGGATAAAGTTTATGCTCACCGTGGTGTTGTACTTGTGAACGAGCTCGATAGCGAGTTAGTTGTTGCTATAGAAAAGCGAGACCTTGATGAAATCATCGGCAACGTAATCGAAAATGGCTATAAGTGGGCAAATAACCTTGTTCGTATTCACCAAATTGATGGGGATAAAAAGACAATTAAGTTACTGATTGAAGATGATGGCCCGGGCATTGACAGCGCAGCTTATGAATCAGCAATAAAACGTGGCGTTAGGCTAGATGAAACGACACCAGGAACAGGACTTGGCCTTAACATCGTCAGTGAATTGGCACATAGCTACCGAGGAGGCCTTAAACTATCGAAAAGTACGCTTGGTGGCCTGTGTGTCGAGCTGACATTACCACTGCCACGCGAGTAAGCTATCGCCTATCGTTCAACGGTAACTATCGAGCAACAGTAACCTGCCCTGCAACGCTACTGATTGTTTTTAATATGAGCTAAACAGGCCAGAACGTTAAGTTTACAATGCGGATCACCACACCAATGACAAGCAGCGCGATACCTAACCGATAGCTTTTATATTCACCTGAGGTCATTTCGACACGCTTATAAAACATCTTCACTATGCCGCCCCAATCATGAGTGCGTTTCCCATACTGGGCGATGCTGACGGTAACCATTGCTAAACCAACTACCAACAAAGCCATCTGAACAGTAAACATTCCGGTTGCCAACATAAAACGCCCTTACCACTAATATTTAAAGCCTTAATAAACCGTAAAAGCACATGTTGTTCAATTAGACTTAGGTGGAATATCCCCCTCTAACCTAAACATTTATTCATCTTCTTACGAAATACACGCTTTTAGTGCGCCAAAGCACAAACTTTGTATGCTTAATGGGGTGGATTAGTGTAAAATCCGCTCCCCGGAATTTACAATGAAGATATCGAGGCATCATGCAATTACTCGAAGCAAAGTTACATAAAATTGACCGTCACAATTACCGCAGCTACACCAGCCTTCGCGGTGAATATCACTTCGTTGACTTCGATTTTTTCATCGATATCACTCAGGCTGACCCTTATGCGCCAGCATCCCGAGTTCGTGCACGCCGTAAATGGTCTTTAACTGATCTAGAGTGGCTTAAAGATCAATCTGCTGACTACCAGCGTGCGGCTCGTGACTTTATTGCGCGTCAATTTGCTGAACTAGCTCAACAGATTAACGACATTCAAATTGACCGTCCGGGCCAAACGGTTATTGACCGTACTGCTGTCGTATTCGACGATGATGCCCTTGAGCTACGTTTTCGTGTAAACCTGCCAGCAGATGGCAGAACGATTATTGCGAAGAAAACAGCTAATCTGCTTACATTCACAATGCCAAAAATCATTCGCCGTGCAACCATCGCCCGCGAATTGCCAATGGATGAGCTTAAACGCCATTGTGAGACAGTTGAAGATCAAGTTGCACTACGTCGCCAACTTGATGAAAAGAATTTAATGGCTTTCGTTGCTGACGGGAGTGTTTTACCTCGTCTAGCTGGTAACAGTGAATTACCACTAGCCGATGCAGTGCCATTTGTAAGCCCAGATAACCTAGCGGTTGAGCTGGAAGCACCGCATAAAGGTAAAATCCGCGGTATGGGCGTACCGAAAGGCATTACCATGATTGTTGGTGGTGGTTTCCATGGTAAGTCTACGCTGTTAAATGCAATTGAGAACTCTGTCTACGATCATATTCCGGGTGATGGTCGTGAGTACATTGTTGCAGACGAAACTGCCTCGAAAATTCGCGCTGAAGACGGCCGCTGTGTACACAATGTCGACCTTACCCCTTACATCAGCAATCTGCCGATGGGTAAAGATACCAGTATGTTTGCAACCCAAAATGCATCGGGTTCAACATCACAAGCGTCATGGCTACAAGAGTCGATTGAAGCGGGTTCTAATTCGTTGCTTATTGATGAAGATACATCAGCATCAAACTTCATGATCCGTGATGAGCGTATGCAAGCATTAATCGCGAAAAACGATGAGCCAATTACGCCGCTTGTTGACCGAATTTCACTGCTACGTGATCAACTTGGTGTGTCGGTATTACTCGTAATGGGTGGTTCTGGTGACTACCTTGATGTCGCAGATACCGTTATTCAGATGCATAACTATCAAGCTGTTGATGTAACAGCAAAAGCAAAAGAAGTGGTTGCTACTCACCCGACTCGCCGTCAGCTTGAAGGCTCAGAAGTGATCACTCGCCCACGTACTCGCCAGCTTAACCGTGCAGCCCTGAAAACGTTACTTGACGAAGGTAAATTCCGTATTCAGGTTAAAGGCAAAACATCAATGCGCTTTGGCCGTGAGCTTGTCAATTTACAAGCACTTGAGCAAGTTGCTGATTCAAGCCAGTTACACGCAATTGGCTGGCTATGGTTCCAGATGGCACAAATCAAAGGCTGGGAAAAATCACCAAGCAAAGCATTTGAAATGATGCTTTCAAATGATGAATGGTTCCGCTCTATGCCTAACTATGGTGACATTGCAAAACCTCGTACCATTGAGGTTATGGCAGTGCTGAACCGCATGCGCTGTGCTGAATTTAAATAAGATTCACCACACTCAAGCCATATAAAAAAACGATGAGGTGAAAGCCTCATCGTTTTTTTTAACATTGAACTTCAACGTCTCTAATTTAGCGAATAAAGCTTCGCTATTGATACAGTTTCATTAGTTCTGGCAACGCTTTCTTCATTGCCTCATAGCCGACATTCATTGCCGCCTCACGCTCTTTTGTCCCACCAAAGTTAATCAAGCTCGGATCAGGCGAGACTGGCGATAATACAATATCAGCACTTTCGATTTCGTCCTTGGTTGCAATACAGCTCTGAACCCAGAATGTGTTTGCCATGGTATCAACAGCAGTATATTTCAGTGGCGGTGGCAAACTACAGAATACATCAACGCCAATAACGATATCAGCACCGAGCTGACGGGCTGCGTAAACAGGGACTAAAGACAATACACCACCATCAACCAATATATCGCTATTATGATAAATCGGTACGAACACCCCAGGAACACTTGATGAAGTCTGCACCGCTTCACCAATATCACCCGCAGTAAACATAACGGCTTGTTGCTGGGTTAAATTCGTCGCGACAATCCCCGTTGGTATTGGAAGATCGCTGATATCATCATAGCCAGATTGCTTGTTAACCCACTTTGCGAGTGCTTTACCTTTAATTAGCCCCTTACGAGACAAGTTGAAATCAACGATTTGATGTTCAGAGAATTCAAACATCTTCCGTTCAACTTCCTCATAATCATGGCTACTGTATAGCGTCGCAGCAATAGCGCCAACCGATGTACCCGTAACGATATCAGCCTTAATACCAGCTTCTTCAAGTGCTTTCATCACTCCGAGGTGCATCATCCCACGTGAAGCCCCCCCACCAAACGCGATTGCAAGTTTAGGCTTCTCTGCTGAGAATTGCCCCTGCTCTTTCTGTGTCTGGAGATCTTGTTGCGTCTGGAGTCCATGCTGTGATTGAAGCTCTGGCTCTGACACATTAACAACGGTCAGATCATCATATTGATTAACTGTCGAGCAACCAGCTACCCCAAGAAATAATAAGGAAAGAATAACTGGGCGATAGTACTTGTTGTTCAACATTAATTTATTCACCTATAACTCCTAAGACTTTCAGATCAATACGATCTTGTTGCTCTGCGTATTCAGCAATTATTGGAAATTGAGTGTGGTCGATTCTATCTGACCATATCGCCTCTGGGATATGTGAAAATGTAGACGTATAATCAGGCGCAATTTCTAATACCAGTAATGCTATTTTATCAAGCTCCAACCCCTCTACCATTGCAGGCAACGACAATACTGTTGGTGCAGATGTCGCGAGCTTAAACATATCTGAGTTCTGATCATCACCCACCAGCACTTGCGGTAAAAGGTATGGTACTTGCTGATCCCCTAAGCCGTAATGTCGTTTTAGTACCATATACTTATTAGGTATCGCTTCTTGTGATGACCACCATACTCCATCAACCGCCGATAACACGTCTTTAGCCTGTGATTTGTCAACCGCACCTAACTCGCGTAATGATGCATTCAACCACAGTGTTAAATTCTGATTATATTGGATTTCACTTAGCATTTTACGCTGTTGAATCAATGCTAACGTCAACTTTGCACCGAGCATGTTGGAGTACAAATCTTCAATTGAGTATGCCGATATAGTCTCAGGCCACCGGCTAAAGCTACTATAGCCATGCCACTGTGCAATTTCATGTGACTCGGCTTTGAAATAAGCAAGTCTTGCAGCTAAATGCGCTGATAACTGCCATTTTTGTTCATCGCTTAATGTGCTTGTATCAAAGGCTTTCAATTCGATATAGCGAGGCCCAAGCTCTGCGGGTAGTTCAATACGATGGGCTTTACCCAAATTCGCTAAAATTTCAAAAAATAACGCGATTGTATCATCAGCAGTGTCTCGTATATGAGCAAGGTCGATAAACCCACCATGCTTAGCATAGAGCAAACCATTATTTTCCCCACCTGCAATACTTAACGCAGAAGCTGATGACGGTGTGTAATAATAAATACCACTCGCAAATTTATGTGGCCCAAGATCATCAATTTCAATTACATTGTTTAAACGGAAAAAAGGAATTGGAATTGGTCCCAGCTTTACTTTCTGCATGTCGCCAAATGCGCAGCATGGACGCACATTTTGAGGCACGGAAAAATCTGGGTAGCTTGCTTGATCAAGGCGCCAAGTCTGAGGCGAAAGTGGTTTCCCCTTGAGCATACTAGCGACACCTGCCTCATCAGGAATGGCATAAGTAGACCAAGTGTTCATCGTACAACCGTTAATAAATAACGTTACGACGACCATAAGGAATGCTCGTACTAAGACATTTTTCATGATAATTAAAACGCTTCGTTGATGGCAAAATAAAAGCCACTTTGGTCATTACCAAAGCCCATATCTAAACGTAAATTAACTCGCTGTTTGATCTCAAATCGGTAGCCAATACCAACAGAAGTCAACCATTTTTCTTGGCCTAATTCATCAAACTCATCGGCTAAGGTACCCGCGCCTAGCCAATACACCATGCCGTGACGACCAGATAGAGGCTGGCGATACTCTATTTGAGATAACAGCATGTTTTTATCGCGGTAATGTCCTTGCTCGTATCCACGCAATGCTTCAGCACCACCAAGCAATGCCATTTGATCCCAGCTCACATCACCAAAGTTAGACTCAAATCGGGTTTGCCATGCTAATACACCAGGAATAGCCGAAAGTGAGTAGTATTCGCTATAATTCAAGCCTACGCGCTCAAAGTCATTATCTGAGCCAAACGCTGTATTGAAGTTATGATATTCAAGCTGAACTAAACGCCCTTCGGAAGCATTTAGGGCAAAATCACGTGAATCATAAGATACCGTCAGCATCATCCCTGCGTTGTACTGCTTCTCAGGAAAATCAGCAATATCTTGCCCAATCCAGCTATTATCAGACTCTTGCTGCTTTACTTTAGACGCTTCGTTCCGTGAAGCTTCAAATCCCCCGCCAATGTACGTATTCGGTAAAACTTGTACGAGTCCGGTCATTGAAGCCGCGTAAGTACGTCGGTCATAATCAACCCGAGAATTATTCCTGCCAGCTTGTACACCAACACCATAGAAAATATCAGGTGAATCCATTATTTCAGCGTTAACAAAAACCCTGTATTTGTCTTGCTTAAGGTAATTCGAATTACTAACTGCGACCCCGTAAGCACCGTTAATCGAACCGAAACCATTAATCGTTATTGAACTCGGTTGAGAAACAGTGTCATTCAAATCAGGTAGATACAAACCAACAGCTGAAACACCAATACCAAACTCTTTCTCTGGCGTATAAAACGGCCCTGGCATAACACTCCAATCTACCCCTTTATCTGGGTTAAATTGACCATCAGCACCGAGCTCAAGCAGCATATTATTAAGCCACTGTTGATAACGCTGATAAGGCGTTAAATCTTGATCAGCATACACACTCGTAGAAAAGAGCAAAATCGATATAGGAACAATATGTTTCATTATGAATTTCTACTTAGAATCGGCGGCTAACAGCAAAGAATAATGTTTCTCGAGGGCCAAAACCCGCTTCCATTAACACATCCCAGTCGCGATTGAAGGCGTACTGAAAACCTACAACACCGTTCCATTTTTCATCCGCACTTTGACTGACTTCAAACTTACCGTCAGGGGCAAGTTCATCGATAACTCTCTCTAACGCAGAAGGTAAGCCTAAGCTTTTAAGATCGCCCGACAAGTATTGCTGTACATCTTGATACATCGCACCGGTGAAAACTCGAAGTTCACGACCGCCACCATATTCCCAGCGGTACCCCACGCGAGGTGCAGCAACAAAGGTTTTAATGTTGCCATCAATCGCAGAAATGCTGGTATAGGTATAATTCATATCAAGTAATGCAAACCAGTTGCCTACACCACCGGCTAGCGTCGTACCAATACCATAGGTTCCGCCGTCCATATCCAACTCAAACATGGCGGTGTCAGGTAATTCCCCACCAACAGAATCAAGCAAACGACATAGTGCTTTATTACCTAAACCAGGCACAGATGCATGATCACAGCTAACCGAGTTGATTCTTGCCTTACTTGTTCCTTGTGTATAACCAAGAATGCCGTAGACGTTCATGAATGGGAAAACCCAAACATCACCGCGAAACGTGATATTTGACCCCGTAAAATCAGCATGATTCGCATCAACATCGAGGGCTTCCAATACTGGGTGCCCTATCAGGTTGATACTATTCACTGTAATAGGGTTACTCATGTCCATATATGACACAGAGAAACCATAAGGTTTTGGCAGTGTATGACCTAACTTTTCTGCTTCACTTCCCCAAATTGGAAAAAAAGATTCTTGTGCAAAAACCTTTGAAGTAAAGAAAGTGGCAATTAACAGTAAAACTTTTATTTTCAAAATCATATCTCAATTATCGAGTAAGCCACCTTCCTTGGCTACGTTGCGTATGCATAATTGCATTATGAAACTTAACAGGTACTTAATTGCACAGCAGTCAATTATTTTTCAGTACATAATTTCAGCCGCACCATTTGGGCGGTGAATCATATAGATTAAACCGAGGTTTGACCAGTGAGAATTTCTCTATTGCCTACAATGGCGTACTATCATGTACTGGCTACTAAGACGGCCAAGCCTCGAAAAAGACGACAAATTAAAAATGTTATTTGATAAAAAAACAAGTAACTCACCGCATAACTTTATGCTCAATGGGCAACCTTGCCTGTCTGGCTAGCTGTCGCGAGACAAAATGCGGAGAAAGATGATTGTGTGTTTCATGGAGGATAAAAAAGTTCAGCTAGACGCAATGCTGATATTGTCAACGTTAGACCTTAGCTACCTAGTCAACACTGTCTATGTTTCAATACCTTTTTAATTAAACGTTGTACTTTTTTGCATTTAATTAAACACCAGTCAATTGAAGTTCAGCAAAAGTGTTTAATCTTAGCATTCAGGTTGTGAATAATTTATTTTAGACAGGTTTTATTTATGGTTTTACTCGCTTTAACCATCCTTTCGTTAATCGGGGTGGTCATCTTTTTAATCAAGCTTGGTATATTAGCTGGACACCGGGTGCACATAAGACTAGGCGAACATTCTAGAGCTAACTGGCCGAGTGTCACTGTCGTGATTCCTGCGCGTAATGAAGAGCACAACCTTAACGTCTCACTCGGTAGCATTCTTGAGCAGGATTATCCAACAGATAAACTTGAAGTGATTGTTGTCGATGACTTTTCTGAAGATGGTACCCGAAAAGTCGCCGAAACATTGATGTCGAACAGTCAATTCAACGCGCGTTGTATCAGTGGTCGCCCACTGCCTAAAGGCTGGATTGGTAAGAGTAATGCCTGCATGGCGGGTGCTTTACAAGCTACAGGCGACTATATCTTTTTTATTGATGCCGATACAAACTCAGAGAAAGGCATGTTAAAAAGCGTTATGGATTTCGCTTTAACAAAACAGATTGATCTACTTTCGTTCAATCCTCGCCAGCTCATGGTTTCTGCCGCTGAAAAGAACTTGTTACCGGGCCTGTTTTTATCTATCGCCTCTTATATGAAATTTCATGAGTCGAACGATCCAAAAAAAGAAGAAGCGATTGCCAACGGTCAAGCGATGCTGTTTAAAACCAGCGCATACCAAGCTGTGGAAGGGCATACCGTTGTTGCCTCTGAGATCTCTGAAGATCTAGCCTTTGCTAAAGCCATGAAAACCCGTGGGTTTAATATTTTCTGGGCGTTTGCTGATGATCTGATGAGTACACGCATGTATACCAGTGCCGAAGAGATTTGGCACGGTTTCTCGAAGAACATGAACCGAATCGTGGAAACCAATGACTTAACCAGTGTTATTGCATCGGCAGGTAAATCACTCTTCATCGCATGGTCCACCCCTATTCTATTTCTATTGTCATGGTTTGCTTACAATAACGATCCAACGCTATTCGCCCAAATTAGCTTTGGCCTCAACGCTGTCATGTTAGTTGTACTGATCATTACATACGCAGTGCTTGTGGCTCAGTTATTTGTACCTGTGGTCTATGCTGTGTTTGTCCCATTTGGGATCTCTTTACAGGGTTTATTAATCATAAACTCGTACCGCTTAGCAAAACAGAAGTCCATTTCTTGGAAAGGACGCGTGGTCGAATAATGAACAAAATCCTATTTAGCCTCATTACACTGTTTTCTTTTCAAGGCGTATCTGCTCAGGCCTTCACACAAGAAGCCCCGTGGAAAAACGTGCGTGATCGTAATGATATACAAGTATACAACCGCTCCATTGAAGGAAGTGACTTCAAAGAGTTCATGGCACAAACAACAGTAAACGCCGATCTCAGTACTATCATCGCTGTCTTTGAGGATACCAAAGCTGGTATCGATTGGGTTGAGAACGTCGATGAAATGCATACCGAGAAGGTGATAAGTGAGTCAGAGACCATTACCGTAACACTCAGCAAGGCACCATGGCCTGTTGCCGACCGTGATGCCGTTGTACTTAATAAAACGACTCAAAATCCAGATTCTTTAGCCGTTACCCTTAAACAAAAAGGTATTCCAGACTATTTGCCACTAAAGGAAGGCGTTGTAAGGGTAAAGAGTCTTACAAGTCGTTGGGTGTTTACCCCTGTGAGCGATACTGTTACGCACGTTCACTATCAGGTACTTACTGACCCAGGGGGTAAGCTACCCGCGTGGTTAATCAACCTTGTATCAGTCTCTCAGCCATATAACAGCCTGCTGGGGCTAAAAGAGATGGTAAAACAAGAGAAATACCAAAATCGCCACTTCCCGCATATTGTTAACCATCCATAAGCTGATTTACGCTTAAGGTATTATCAACTTATCTCAGGACAGGCCACCGATATAAAAAAAGCCCATCGCTCTCGCTATGGGCTTTTTATCTATCAATTGTCAACGTGCCTTAGGCACGGTACAAGCTGACAAGTTAGCTATTAAAACGCAAAATCATTGTCGACAATGGTGGCAAATCAATCACAAGTGAGTTATCTAAACCGTGAGAGCTTACCTCTTGGGTTTCGACAACGCTTTTCACTGGTGAACCACTACCCCAGTATTTTTCATCGTCACTGTTAATCAGTAACTCATATTCACCGGCTTTTGGCACACCAAAGGTGTAGCCATCACGAGGCACTGGCGTGAAGTTAGATATCACTAACACCTTGTCACCATTTAGTGCTAAGCGCTCGTGAGCAAGAATGCTATTTTCTGCATCGTCTTGTACACGCCACTCGAAGCCAGCAGGATCGCAATCTTGTTCATGCAATGCAGGCACAGACGTATAAAGATGGTTTAGATCTTTGACTAACGCTTGCATGCCGCTGTGACGAGGGTATTGCAGCCAATGCCACTCTAGTTGACCTTCATGTGCCCACTCTGCACTTTGTGCAATCTCAGCGCCCATGAAATTCAACTTTTTACCCGGTTGTCCGTACATGTAACCCATGTAAGCGCGCAGATTGGCTGATTTTTGCCATTCATCACCCGGCATTTTATCCAGCATTGACCCTTTGCCGTACACCACTTCATCATGCGACAGTGATAACACATAGTTTTCACTATAGGCATAAACCATTGGGAAAGTAATGGTATCGTGATGATAGCGGCGGTGGACAGGCTCTTCTTGAATATACGATAAACTATCGTGCATCCAACCCATATTCCACTTAAAGCCAAAACCTAAACCGCCCATATCTGTTGGTTTAGTCACACCAGAGAATGCTGTCGACTCTTCTGCAATGGTCATTGCGTTCGGATATAAACGGTATACTTCTTCGTTCATCCAACGTAATAAACTGACCGCATCAAAGTTTACATTGCCGCCTTCATGATTCGGGATCCACTGGTCATGCTCACGGGAATAATCCAAGTAAAGCATCGACGCAACCGCATCAACACGTAAGCCATCAATGTGGTAATGTTCAAACCAGAACAATGCATTCGAGACTAAGAAACGGCGAACATGATCACGACCGTAGTCGTAGATGTAGCTTTGCCAATCTTGGTGCCAACCGCGACGTGGGTCTGGGTCATTAAATAATGGCGTACCATCAAAATTTGCGAGGCCATGATCATCCGATGGGAAATGAGCAGGAACCCAATCAAGTACGACGCCAATATTGGCCTGATGACACATATCGACGAAATACTTAAAATCATCTGGCGAACCATAACGGCTGCTTGGTGCAAACAAGCCAATTGGCTGATAGCCCCAAGAACCATAAAATGGGTGCTCTGATACCGGCATTAATTCAACATGGGTGTAACCCATATCACTTAAATAAGGGATCAGCTCTTCGGCAAGCTCACGATAATTAAGCAGTTCGCCTTGATCATTGGTTTTCCATGAACCTGCATGTAGCTCATAGAAAGACAATGCCTGCTGGTGTTTTACCGATACAGGACGGTTCTGCCACTGAGTATCTTGCCATTGGTATTGGCTCTGATCATACACTTTTGATGCAAACGACGGGTACTGCTCAGAATGATAACCCCAAGGATCAGCTTTATGAGGAAGCCCTTTTCCTTGGCTGTCTTTCAGTTCAAACTTATACAGCTCATCCGCTTCAAGTTCCGGAACAAATAATCCCCAGATCCCATCATCTAAGCGCTGCATAGGGTGACGACGGCCGTCCCATGCATTAAATTCCCCAATAACGCTAACAGCAGACGCATGCGGTGCAAAAACAAGAAAGCGTACACCTGAAATTGGCTTGCTGCCTCGATTCAAGGTAATAAGTTGAGCACCCATTTCGCTATGCATTTGCGAAGGCGTACTCAATAACTCATTCGATTGAATCAGGTTATGGAATTGGTAAGGGTCATAAATCGTCTGTTCGCCATGTGGCCAGCTAACGACAAGTTGATATAAAGCAGTGGTAAAATCGGTGTCACCCTCAAAAACAAAGCCGCTATCTCCTTCGCGACTAAGGGTAAAACGCGCACCGTTTTCAGTAATTGCAACGACACTATCAGCGCCAGGAAGATAAACGCGCAATGCGACTTCCTTAGACTGATACTGAGGGCCTAAAAATGAAAATGGGTCTGAAAATGCAGCCCTTTCGAGCTGCATGTAATCCTTATCACTGCGGGTCACTTTCAATGTGTCCAACGCATTACTCCTGATATTATGATTTTTGTGATGCTTGTTCTCGTGTTTCCGTTAAACGTTGAGTCAAGTCAACAATGTTCTGACGAGTAAATATGTCATCTAAAGTAGTCGACAACTTACGGCGCCAGTTAGGGTACTCATCAACCGTACCTGGAATGTTGACTGGCTGATCCATTTCTAGCCAATCTTCAAGTTGAAGGCTTAACAGTGCGCTAGCACTTGCTGCTAAATGCAATTGCATTGCTTCACTCAGGTGACGATCCATTGGAACATATGCAGCATTATGCCCAATCCCTTCAGGAAGATAACCATGCCAAGCCAAACTATCAAGGATTTTTTGCTTACTTTCGGCACGAGCATCGAACAAACCTTCAAGCTGCTCTTTGTTAGGGTAGATACCTAACTCTTCACCCATTTTCAAATCATCACAGTGCCAAAAACCACGTAACGTTGGCATATCATGTGTACAAAGGGCTGCCATTGATTGGTCTGCATAATGTTTTGGCGAGTAAAAGCCACCATCTTCTGCAGTTTCGAAGAAAAATACTTTATACGAGTGAATACCTGCTGTGGCGAGTTTTTCAACGATTTCATCAGGCACAGTGCCCAAATCTTCACCAATAACAGTACATTGATGACGATGGCTCTCTAAGGCCAAAATTGCCATCATATCTTCAACGGGGTAGTACATGTACGCCCCATTTTCTGCCGACTCACCCTTTGGTATCCACCATAAGCGTAATAAACCCAGTACATGGTCAATACGCAGTGCGCCACAGCTACGCATATTGGCACGAAGTAGCTGAATAAAGGGTTCATAAGCACGTTCTTTCAGTACTTCAGGGTTTAACGGTGGTAAGCCCCAGTTTTGACCCAGAGGGCCTAAGATATCAGGTGGTGCGCCTACGCTCACATCCTGACAAAGCGCGCCATGATCAGCCCATGTCTCAGAACCTGAATCACAGACACCGACAGCCAGATCACGGTAGAGACCCATTGCCATGCCTTTTTCTTCGGCTAACTCGTTCACTTCAGCCAGCTGAGTATCAGCAATCCACTGAAGGTACATGAATAATTGTACTTTCGAATAATTCTTCTTGATAAAACTCTGAACAGCAGCATTATCGAAATGGCGGTACTCTTCAGGGAAGACAGGCCAGCCCCAAGTATTGTCATCTTGTTTTTTCAGTTCGGCATGCAGCGCATCGAATGCAGCTTGATGAAGCAGGCTTTCGCCACCCTCTTCAACAAAGTGTTGGAACTGCTGAGCACGTACTGAATTTTTTGATAAATGGCGCTCACTGAATGTTGAGAACAATAGCGGTAATACTGCCATTTTCAGACAAGACACTTCACTGTAGTTCACCCAATTAGCATCACGCGCATCACTCAAACGTTGCTGAAACTCAGGGCTACCCACAAGTTGTTGGGCTTCATCACATTGAGCAAACTCACTGACCGAGCTTACATCAATGTACATCAGGTTTAACCAACGACGCGATGAAGGGCTATATGGGCTTGCACCTTCAGGGTTAGCTGGGAATAAAGAGTGGATAGGGTTAAGACCCACAAAGTCGCCACCACGAGCAGCAACATCGGCAACCAATTGTTTTAGATCACCAAAATCACCGATACCCCAGTTATGGTTCGTACGGATTGAATAAAGTTGAACGCTTGTGCCCCACACTTTCTTATCATTAAGCAATGCTTCCTGCTTATAACAAGACACCGGAGTAACAATTAATGTCATTTCAAATGGTGTTTTACGACGTTTACGGAAAACGTCTAACTTGTGGTACCCCAACTCAAGGTCATTTGGCAGAGCAAATAATAAGGTTCCGCCCTCTGCACGGGTGTCTGAAACAAGTTGAGATTGAAGCCAACCTTCTAGTACTTCTCCTTGTTCGGTTTCTAAACGCCAGCTAAAGTCACTAATACGTGCACTTTGACCAAGGTGCATTTCAATATGCATTGCTTCGCCGCTACGAATAACTTTAACTGGTGCCAAGACATCTGGACGCTGCTTTTTATTCGCTGACTCTAGCAGGGTTTCATCATTTTTTGTGTCGTAACCTAGCGCCTTTAATAGGTAACGAATGGTATCGCTTTCAACGTTAGCATCGTCGCCCCAAGCACTTACATAACTATCGGCAATACCAGCCATGTCAGCAACTTGTTTTAATACTTGATTATCTTTCATCGTTCTCTCCGATAGCAGCCTTTCAGCTGCTACGATGTTAGGGTATTGCTGATATCCGTTTAGAGGTGATACCAACCTGAAGTGAGCCAGCCAATTCAGGTTGGTACTCATACGCTTTAAGTGTTAATTAACGCTTTACTGGCTCTAGCTTCCAGATGTTATTGGCGTAGTCACGAATACTACGGTCTGAACTGAATTTGCTCATTAATGCTGTATTTAGAATTGCTTTCCGTGCCCATGTTTTCTGGTCACGTTATTCAGCATCAATTTTCTCTTGTGTTTTCACGTAATCTGCAAAGTCAGCCAGTACTAAGTATGGGTCGCCGCCGTCTAACAGGTTATGGCGAATAGCAGCCAATTGACCTGGTTTACCTGGGGTAAACTCATCCGTTTCCAATAAATCCATCGCTGCGCGCAGTAAGCTATCAGCATGGTAATAACGGTAAGGGTCGTAGCCCTCTTCTTTTAGTTTTTGTACTTCATCAACCAGTAGGCCAAAGATGAAGATATTTTCGTCACCCACTTCTTCACGCATTTCAACGTTCGCACCATCCATCGTACCGACAGTTAATGCACCGTTCATTGCGAACTTCATGTTACCTGTACCCGATGCTTCTTTACCTGCAGTTGATATTTGCTCTGATACATCAGCGGCAGGGAATAGAATTTCAGCAAGACTTACGCGGTAATCAGGAATGAATACAACTTTTAGCTTGCCGCCTAAACGCGGGTCGTCATTCACTTTCTCTGCAACTTTGTTAATTGCGAAGATAATGTCTTTTGCCAATGCATAACCTGGTGCTGCTTTCGCACCAAAGAAGAATACACGTGGGTGCATGTCGAACGTTGGGTCGTTCAGAAGACGGTGGTAAAGTGCCAGGATATTAAGCAAGTTAAGGTGCTGACGCTTGTACTCGTGTAGGCGTTTAATTTGGATATCAAAGATCGCATCAGTATCAAGTTCAATACCCATGTTTTCTTCAACCCAATCAGCTAAACGCTGCTTGTTCTCTTTCTTCACTGCCATGTAACGTTTTTGGAACGCTGCATCGTCAGCAAATTTCTCTAGCCCAGCAATTTTTTCAAGTTTCGCAGGCCAATCGTTACCCACTTTCTCGCTAATTAACGCAGAAAGACCTGGGTTACAATATTTGATCCAGCGACGTGGCGTTACGCCGTTAGTCACGTTTTGAAGGCGACCAGGGAATAGCTCATTAAACTCAGGGAACAGATCGCGCTTAACCAACTCTGAGTGTAATGCTGCTACACCGTTAACGGCATAAGTACTGACTACACACAAGTTAGCCATGCGAACCATACGCTGTGGGCCTTCTTGAATGATAGAAAGCTTGCGCTTCACTTCATTGTTGCTCGGCCAAGTTGCCTCAACCTGCTTCATGAAGCGGTGGTTTATTTCAAAGATAATTTCCATATGACGAGGAAGCATTTGTTGAATAAGTGCTTCACTCCACGTTTCTAGTGCCTCAGGCAATAGTGTGTGGTTTGTATAGGCAAATGTCTTCGACGAAATAGCCCAAGCAGCGTCCCAACCTAATTTGTATTCATCAATCAGAATACGCAATAGCTCTGGAATCGCGATAGTTGGGTGAGTATCGTTAAGCTGAATTGTCTCAAGCTGAGACAGCTCTTCAATTTTGTTACCAGCAGCGAAGTGGCGACGTAGAATATCACCAATTGAACATGCACAATGGAAGTACTGCTGCATTAGACGCAGTGCTTTACCTTGGTCATGGTTATCATTTGGGTACAATACTTTTGTAACGTTACCCGCTTCTAAAGCTGAATATTGTGCACCTACATAGTCGCCATCATTGAAGCGGGCTAGGTTAAATGGTGCATTTGAACGGCATTCCCAAAGACGCAGTGGGTAAACACTGTCGTTATCGTAACCAACGATTGGGAGATCCCAAGCAATACCTTCAACGCTCATTGCAGGAACCCAACGGCGACATTCAACACCATTTTCGTCTGTGTAAGCTTCAACATGGCCGTAAAGGCTAACTTCTTGTGTTAATTCAGGGCGAATAACTTCCCAAGGGTAACCTTCAATACCACGCCATGCATCTGGTGCTTCAACCTGACGACCATCTTCAAATGACTGGCGGAATAAACCGTATTCATAGTGAAGGCCGTAACCGACAGCTGGGTATTCTTGTGCCGCTAACGAATCCATGAAACATGCGGCTAAGCGGCCTAAACCACCATTGCCTAGTGCAGGGTCACGTTCTTCTTCAAGTAAGTCAGTTAAGTTCTGACCCATCTCTTCCATTGCTGATGAAACATTTTCATAAAGGCCCATGCTGATTAGGTTGTTACCTGTCAGACGGCCAATTAAGAATTCAAGAGACAGATAATTAACACTGCGGGCTTTTTCTTCAGCCAACTTCTGCTCAGTCGCTAATAGATTACCTGTGCTAATTTCTGCTAACGCACGACCCATTGCCATATACCAGCTACGTGGTGTCGCCGTTTCAGTTGTGTTTGCGTAAGTTGCACTTAAATGCTTCTCTACAGATGCTTTAAATGCTGCTTTATCAAATTGTTGTGCCTGACCATTTTTTGACATGGTTCAATCTCTCTCTAGGATTATTTCCAACTGGGGACTATGTTGCCTTTATTTATAGGCTAAAACATCCTCCTGACAAATGGAGGAGGAGGGAGGAGGATTAAGGGCGTAGCTACGCCTCTCCCCCCCTTTCTGTGACCATCAGCAAAGAATCGGGGTGTAGAAGCACACAACGACAACATCAAATGCAATCTGATTCACACTTTATGGCTCTAATTTCATGTGCAATTGCAGGCTTAAATRTTTATGAAAGATCTTATATATGTGATCAAACTCATAAATATAGGGATGAGAGAGTAAGAATTGCTGATTTAAACATTTTGAAATGTAAAGTTATGGAGCAGATCAAATGCTGTGTAATGATTTTCATGCAAGATAATCATTACTTGATAGCATAATAGCTCTACTAAAAACGTGATGCCGACTTAGTGGCAAACGATTAAAAACAACAGAGCAAAATCGACTAAACCTTACAATAAGATAGCTAGATTATGTGGATACCATCTAAACTAACTCGCCCAGCACGCCTTCATAACGCGATTATTCGTCCGCGATTGCTGGAAACTCTTGATCAGGCTCCTTTCTATCGCCTTGTGCTATTCCGCTCCCCAGCAGGTTTCGGTAAAACCACAATGGCAGCGCAATGGTTGAACGAGCACCCACATACGGGCTGGTTCAACATTGATGAAAATGATAACGATACATTCCGTTTTGCTAATTACTTATTACAGTCAATTAACAAAGCAACGAACAACACTTGTCCAAAAACACAGGCAATGGCTGAAAGACGCCAATTTGCCTGCCTATCGACTCTATTTAGTGAACTTTTTAGCGAGTTAAGCGAATATCACGAACAAACCTATCTCGTTTTAGACGACTATCATGTTATCAATAACGACGATATTCATGATGGTTTGCGTTTTTTCTTAAAAAATATGCCAGACAACATCACATTGGTTGTCACCAGTCGGACACTACCGCCACTTGGCACTGCAAACCTGCGAATTCGTGATCTTCTCATCGAAGTTGATAACGATCGCCTCGCTTTCGACGAAGAAGAAACTGAACGTTTCTTCAGCAAACGGGTTAATGAAAGCATAGAAACATCGGTACTGCGTAATCTTCACCAACAAGTTGAAGGTTGGCCTTCTGCATTACAGCTTATTGCGCTTCATGCCCAGCAAAGACCAAACACGCTGGTTGAATCAGCTGAATCGATGGCTAACTTTAACCGTGGCCACTTATGGGATTACCTTGCGGAAGAAGTGTTCGACCAGCTTGATCGCGAGACACAGCAATTCCTGTTACAGTGCTCCGTGCTTGATATTTTCAATGCCCAGTTGGTGGCAGAGCTAACTGGCCGAAGTGACGCACTCGCCATGCTCGAATCATTGAACCGCTTCGGTTTATTCTTAAACACCTTGGAAGGTGATAATAACTGGTACCGTTTCCATAACTTGTTTGCCGAATTCCTTCGTCACCAACGTTATTCACAAATTCCACAGCAGCGTGGTGAACTTCACGCCCTTGCAGCACGAGCATGGCTCAAGCAAGATTCACCGCAACAGGCATTACTTCATGCTCAAAAGTGTGAAAATGAAGCTCTGATCATTGAGATCTTGACTGATCACGGATGGGGAATGTACCACCATGGCGAAATCAAGTTGCTTGAAGATTGTCTGGCTTCACTCAAAAATGAACAGTTAATCAGCCATCCTCGCTTAGGATTATTGCGCATGTGGCTAGCTCAAAGCCAACATCGCTACAATGATATTGGTGATATGATCGCTGCCGCAGAAGACGCGATGCTCTGCCGTGATATCGTATTAGATGATGCGATACAAGGTGAATTCAATGCACTTCGCGCGCAAGTAGCCATAAACCAAAGTAAACCCGAAGAGGCGCTGACTTTATCAGAGCAAGCACTTGGGCAACTACCATCAACAACATACCGTAGCCGTATTGTTGCAACCTCGGTTGTGGGTGAAGTACACCATTGCCTAGGAAACCTAAGCCGTGCTTTACCTATGATGCAACAAACTGAAAAAATGGCGCGTCAATACCATGTTTACCATCAGGCTCTCTGGGCATTACTGCAACAAAGTGAGATTTTACTTGCGCAAGGCTATGTGCAAACCGCTTTCGAAGTATTAGACCAAGCCTTCAAGCTCGTTAAAGAACAGCACTTGCAACAAGTTCCTCTTCATGAATTTCTACTTCGTTTACGTGCCCAAATACTCTGGTGCTGGAACCGTCTAGATGAAGCAGAAGAAGCGGCTTTAAAAAGCCTTGAAGTGCTTGCGCCATACGATGAAACTAAATCACTTCACGCATATTCCATGCTCGCTAGAATCGCGATTACTCGTGGGGAACAAGACAAATCGGCTCGCTACCTCGAACTGTGTAATAGCATGATGGATC
This sequence comes from Photobacterium minamisatsumaniensis, assembly GCF_050336695.1. Classification (NCBI taxonomy): domain Bacteria; kingdom Pseudomonadati; phylum Pseudomonadota; class Gammaproteobacteria; order Vibrionales; family Vibrionaceae; genus Photobacterium; species Photobacterium minamisatsumaniensis. Next base: position 38,937 of record NZ_JAKJSI010000044.1, read on the forward strand.
GCTCTAGTTACCATATTGACTGGCGTGCAAATACCGATTTAGCCAACCTACTCTACTGGCAAAATACGGGGGATATAGAGAATATCCAACAGTGGCTAGCTCAAGCCGAACAGCCAGAAGCTGCTTGTAACCACTTCCAGCAATTACAATGGCGTAATATTGGTCGAGCTTGTATCAATATGGGTAATTATGAGCGTGCTGAAAGTATTTTTTATATGCTCGAAGAGAGCTGTGTTAAGCATAACTTGATCACAGACAAGAACCGCAACCTTGTGGTAAAAGCAATGTTAAGTAAGAAGCAAGGGCACCGTGATGCAGCTCTTTCTGAGCTCCAAGAAGCATTATCTCTTACTAATAGCACTGGCATGGTGGGCATTTTCTTATGTGATGGCAGTGAGATTTGTGACCTGATACAAGAGCTCGTTGACAATAAATCGCTTAATGAACTAGAAATGCACCGAGCAAGACAGTTATTACGCGAAATGACCAGTAAAGAGCGTAACCGCTCAGTACACTTTGACGAGAGCTTTGTAGAAAAGCTACTGAATTTACCTGATATCCCGGAACTGATCCGCACTAGCCCACTTACTCAACGTGAATGGCAAGTACTTGGGCTTATCTATACCGGTTATAGTAATGAACAAATTGCTTCTGAACTCGATGTTGCTTCGACGACAATTAAAACGCACATTCGCAATTTGTACCAAAAACTCAACATTGCTAATCGCCAACAAGCCATTGAAACGGCTGAAAACTTGTTAAAACTCATGGGCTTCTAAATCAAGTAGCTCATCACTGGTTAAGGACGACCAATGATTGAATGGAGCAAAAACAGACTTTGGTATGTGGACATGCCGTTCAAGATGAACGGCATTCCTGTTGGTGCCAGAATGACTATCCTACGGTTGGATAATAACCAGCTATTGATCCACTCTCCTATTCAACTGACCACCAAACTGCAACTAGCACTGAGTAAACTAGGTCAGGTTTACGCCATTGTCACACCCAATATGAATCACCATTTGTTCTTATCTGAATGGTGGCTTGCTTATCCCAATGCGTACTTTTTTGCCCCGCCAGGGCTGCAAAATAAACGCACCGATCTTGTCTTTGACGATGCGCTGGGCGCGAATAGTCCTGTGATTTGGCGTCACCAACTCTATCAAACCCTCTTGCGTGGCAGTGATAAGATGGAAGAAGTTGTCTTTTGCGATCCTCAATCAAAAACACTGATTGTTGGTGACACACTAGCTTGGTTTAAACCGAGTTCTAATCCGTTCACGTTTATCCTCGGGATGCTGAATGGCTGCTATTTAAATCCTGCAATGCCTATCTATTGGCGCCTCACATTTGATGATAAAACGCGATTACGCCAATCCTTACAGGAAATTCTAACATGGCCTTTTGAACGTATTATTTTATCGCATGGACAAGTGATTTCTCATAATGGGAAAGCATGTCTTCACCAAGCTTTTAAATGGGCATTGAGGTAATAAGGCTTTGCCCACTCATTTTTTGCTTAAAATCAATAAAATTTCTTTTTATTTCGAACCTATCACCACGCGTGATCTATTTCACATTCATAGTTATATTTAGGCGTATATTCATAACCACTGTAAACAACTCAAGATAATGGTTATGACAGCATCAAAAGTCTATTTTAGAGATATCCTAGGGATCATTCTCGTTATCTCTGCAGCAATGGTTATGTTAGGTACAATCTTTAGCCTTTTAAGTGTATTAAATTACTACTCTCATGAAGAAGCTTATGCAAGAACTTACATTCATGATGCTATCCCTCTGTTTTTATTTTTCATTCCATGTATTGTACTTGGGAAATACATCAACAGGCCGCAATGGGTGCATGATGTGGAATCTTATTTATTAGAAAAAGCAAAAGGGTGAAATATTATCTTTGTCCATATGGAGAGTAATTAAATGGATTAGCGTGAATATCATCACCTCCCCTTACTCTCCTCATTACCAGCCCTCTAACCTCTAACCTCTAACCTCTAACCTCTAACCTCTAACCTCTAAATGATTAAACCTAATCATTATATTCTTATCAAAATATACGCTCAATTCTCTTTATATGAATTGAATATGAATAACTACCGTCATCAATAGTTCAAACTTGCTTAAGTATGATGGCTACATATTCAAACAAGAAGAGAAAAAATTATGACGCCTATCAGTATTATTGTAATCACACTAAATGAAGAAAAACGTATCGGCCGTCTGCTCGATGATCTCAGTAAACAGAGCCACCAGCAATTTGAGGTTATTGTGGTCGACTCAAATAGCGAAGATAACACCTGCGAAGTCGCTCGTGGCTTCGAACAGGCCCTTCCCTCACTCACGATTCATAAGATGGAACAGCGTGGAACTAGCTTAGGACGAAATACGGGGGCAGAACTCGCAAAACATGAAAGGCTTTTATTCCTTGATGCTGACGTACGTTTATCACCAACATTCTTAACTAATGCCCTACACCATCTACAATCGAAAAAGCTTGAGGTTGCTGGCGCCTATATGGGCGCAGAAAACCTACCTTTGGGCTATAAAGCTGGCTATCTAGCCTTTAATGCAGGGTTATTCGCAACATCGTATTTCTTCCCTACCGCGGTTGGTGCCTGCATGTTTTCAACCAAACGCGTACACAGTGAGATAGGCGGCTTCGACACAGAAATTACACTCTGTGAAGACTGCGATTATGCCAACCGAGCAGCACAAACATGGCGCTATCGAATTCTGCCAATCAGCTTTTGGTTTGATCCTCGCCGCCTAGAGCAAGATGGTTTATTCAGTATGGGCTGGACTTACTTCAAAGCCAATGTGCGACGTTTCCTCTTCGGTGAAATGCGTAAAAACGAAATAGAGTACAAATTTGATCACTACAAGGATGCAAAATAAATTATGTCAGAGCATGCGTGGTGGTGGTTCTTCGGGGGGAGCCTATTAGACGCATTAATCGGTCCTAATTTAGTCGTCCCCGGCGAGCCTTTCCTACTCGCAGCAGGCTATCTTCTGGCAAGCGGTGCACTTTATGGGGTAGTTGCCGTATTTATCGGGGGATTTATTGGTGACCAGCTTAGTTACTTCATCGGTTGCAAGTACGGCAGTCAAGGCTGCCGCTGGCTAGGAAAGCGTATTAAGAAAACACGTCGCCCTATCGCCAAAACACGGCTAATTTTAAAAAAACGTGGGCCTTGGTTTATTGCACTAGCACGACTACTTGGTCCTGTAGCATGGATTATGCCTTTCTTAGCCGGAAGTTATGCTGTCCCTTGGCACATATTCACTTTTTACTCTGCTATTGGCCTTGCCGCTGGCATTGGTCAATTTGTACTCATTGGCTTTCTCGTAGGAAAAGGCATCCATTTACTACCAAGCTGGCATACTGTCTTATTATTCCTTCAAGAACATAGCGTGTTACTGATTGCCATTACACTCGCAACCATTGCTTGTGCCACCCTGTATCGGCTCGATACCAAAAAAAAGTGGTTTAGCATGTCCGTTTGCTGGCTTATTTCTTTAGGTGCTGCGAATTACTACCATTTCTTCCACAGCAACGCATACAGCATTGAGTGGATATCATCAGCCAATGCTAGTGCTACGAATACAGAACAGTTCGTTTCTTTAGAAACTCTGGATTACAAAATCTATCCGGGTCTTGCTCCGGTCTATAAGCCACAGCCAATTAATGTTGTGATAATCGGTGAACATCCAAGCATTTTAATGGCAGATCAAGGCTGGATTGAAAACAAAACATTTTCAAAAGATGACCTTAACTTAAAACAGTACCTCAATTTAGTGACCGATGAATTACCGCCTATTTCCGATCTTTATTGGGCTCAACAGCCACAGCTACTCGCTTATCAACATGAAGGCGATATTGTACAGCGGCGTCATATTCGATGGTGGTATGCAGGTAAAGAGCAAGTAACAAGTAAAGATATATGGATGGGAGCAGTGAGTTATGACAATGCTCTAAAGCTTGCTCACTACAAAGGTATGATCACTGTATTGCATGCCATTGACCCAGATGTCGATCAAGAGCGCGACAGAATGATAGAAACAATAGATAACACTAAATGGTCAGCCAGCTACCGACGTCTGGGTGACCCGAAAGCCTACTCAAAATCAAACCATTACTTTACTGATGGCCAAGTTTTAGTGTTAGAAAAACAGCCTTCATAAATAACTATACCCAAACATCGTCGATGTTTGGGTATAAGTCTAAATTAAACCAATCATTTAATTATTATCTAGGACGGGCGAATACTTGCGTCCAGTAATATCCATAACCAGAACCTTGGTTCTCGACCAGTGATGCACCTAGCTCGGTGACATTCGCGTTCATAATATTGGTACAGTGACCAGGGCTGTTCATCCAAGCGGTCATTACAGCATCAATGCTTTTCTGTCCCGCAGCAACGTTCTCTGCCCATGCGTTGGCTGAATAGCCTGTATCGGCAATACGTTGATCGGGTGAACTACCGTCAGAGCCAGTGTGGCTCATAAAGTTTGCATTGGCCATATCACTCGAGTGGCGATATGCCGCAGCTTCTAGATCATAATCCCACTCAAGCGCAGGCACCGCTGGCATCGTCTGGCTGCCACAAGTTTGTTGTTGCGAGCGAGCTAGGTTTACCGCATATAACATTTGATCTGCAAATTCATCACTTGGTGGTGGTGGTGGAGGCGGCGGTGTTGTTCCTGGAGGGGGTGTCGGTCCTGGAGACGGGGCTGGATCGGTATCGCCACCACTAGAACCATTATCACCATCTGATACGTCAGAGCCATTGTTACCAGAGCTAGATCCGGAATCTGAGCCGCCTGAACCACAGCCAGCCAATAATAATGAAGAAAGAAGAATTAATGGAATTACTCGCATGATATACCTAACCGTTGAATACATTAGATATGTTTTACCCACCTAAAATAGGAAAAGTTAAATTAAATATTCAACTGAATAAAACATGATTAATATTTTCGCTAATCGTCTGTCAGCGATTTCGTGAGACACACTATACTGACTCTAGCCTTAACGCTTCAATATGCAACGGTTACTTTTTGTTCATTCTGACACAATCATAACAAGACTGATAATACCTAAACATACAGAGAGTTACGTTAAGGCATTGATAAGTATAAACTATAAATATAACATTCTTAATTTATTCTGTGCTCGATTATTCAAACGCCAAGATCTAATTAATAAGACACCCATGACATTCTTATGACTTTCAATCTAGTGACAAATATGTTTAAGACAAAAAAGTTATTTTTTATTTTTAACTTTTTTGTTTGATGCTACTTTTTTAACATCGTTATTTTACTATTTTATCCGGTAATTTATTAATACCGTTTAATAAATTACGCTGCCTATAAAGCACACATAAAATGAACCTCTTCTCCTCTAACTTGGATTTTATAATAATTTAAGTCTCGATTTACCGCTGTGTGCCTCTCACTAGCCTCTGTATATGCCCCTTTATCTCCGCTCGCCTCACCGTTTACTTCTCACAAATAATGCAACAATGTTAGCTCGTAGTCGCCATTTAGTGATCGTAATCACCGTAATAAAAATGTAATATTTGTAAGCTTTAAGCGAATTTTCAACTATTTAAGAATCATAATGAAGAAAAATATTTTAGCCTCAACCATTATACTAGCGTTATGTGGCAACGCTTTTGCGTCTGAATCAGAGATGATTGATGTGACCATTCTGGGTACATCAGACATTCATGGCCACTTCATGCCATGGGACTACGCCAGTGATAAACTGAACATGCGTGGTAGCCTCAGCCAAATTGCTACAAAGGTTAAAGGGATCCGCCACGATCAAGACAATGTCATCTTGGTCGATGCCGGTGATACGATTCAAGGTAACTTCGTTGAGACCTTTAAAGACGAACCTGTCGATCCGATGATGCTTGGCTTCAACGAAATGCAATATGACGTCTGGGTACTTGGTAACCACGAATTCGACTTTGGCCTTGATGTTTTAAATCGTTCCCTATCTCAGTTTTCAGGTACATCTTTAGCAGGGAATATTAAACGAGAAGACGGTAACCCGTTTCTGCCTGCTTATAAGGTGATCGAAAAGCAAGGGATCAAAATCGGGATCATCGGCATGGATACCCCAATGACCCAAGTTTTTGCAGAAGGAACAAACCGTCTTGGTGGTATGACATTTACCAATCCTTCTTTAGAAGTTAAAAAAGTCATCAGTCAGATTGATGATGAAGTTGATGCCATTGTTCTTGTTGCTCACATGGGACTGGACAATGAAAATAATATCGAAGCCACCGGCGTAACCGATATCGCCAATGATAACCCAGAAATTGATGCTATTGTTGCTGGCCACATGCATACCCGCATCGACAAAGCAGTTGTGAATGGCGTTATCATTACCGAACCAGATAAATACGGTAGAGCGTTATCACGTATCGATCTTCAGTTTGAAGAAAATGACGGTAAGTTCACACTTGTAAACAAAGACAGTTACACCTACAAAATAGACGGTATTGCATCTAACGAAAAGATGGATGAGCTGTATGCGCCTTATCATAAGCGCCTGCGCGAAAATGCGAACCGCGTTGTCGCTGAACTTACTGGCACCGATCTTGTTCCAGCCGATGAAATTCGCGGTATTCCACAAGTTCATATCCAAGATACTGGGATCAGCACCCTGTTCCAAGAAGCCAGCATGCATTATGCTCCAAAAGCGAATGTTATAGCTCTACAGATCGACAATGACTATGCCAAACTTGATGTTGGTAAGATTAAAGCAAAAGATATTGCCTATAACTATCAGTACGCTGGTGGTGAAATCACTGTCTACGAAATGACAGGTAAAGAGCTTAAGCAATACATGGAATGGTCTGCTGGTTATTTCAACAGCGTTAATACCGGTGATGTAACTTATAGCTTTAACCCTGTACGCCGAGCTTCAAAGTATTCAACCAATGACTTCTTTGCTGGCGTTACCTACACCATTGACTTAACAGAGCCTGCGGGCCAGCGTATTAAGCAACTTCAATTTTCTGATGGCAAGCAAATCACCAATGCCACCCCGATTCGTATTGGTATGAACAGCTACCGTATGGGCCACCTAACAAAAGCAGGTGGTGTACTAGAAGGCCAAGCCTTCCCTGTTCTGTTTGATACAGAAGAAGAATACGGTGAAGAAGCAGGCACAATTCGTAACCTTGCAATACGTTACTTAACAGAGGTTAAGGAAGGAAGCTATACCGGTAAACCAATGAACCGCTGGGCGTTATCAGGGTTAGAAGGCTACGAGCAAGAGCGTGAAATCATTAAAAACCTGATCAATGAAGGGACGATTTCGGTACCGACAAGTGAAGATGGCCGCTATACCAACGTCGCTTCAATTAATGTCAAAGATCTGAAGTTCACTTCACCTGAACTGGCAAAAGCATACATTGCAAAGCAACAAGCACTGCTAAACGCCACTGACGATGCGCATATGAAGGAAGCCATCAAGCGTAATATCATCATTGCACAGTCAATCAATCAAATCTGAGACTAAAAAATAGCTCCCTTAACTGGGAGCTATTTTAAGCATTTTTCAAATTCAGTGATCAAGCAAGATCATCCTGAGTCACACTAACGCCTTTAATCTGAGCATAAACGAGATCACCTATTTGCAGGTTTAGCTCATCGGCAGCCCATAACGTTATATTAGCCCATAATTGCGCTTCACCAACCCGTAATCGTACTTCTACCTTCTGCTGCTCATCAACCGAGTGAATTTTATCGATTCGTGCAGAGATAATATTTCGAATACTAGTCTGCTGTGGCATCACTTTCGTTATCGACACATCGTTGGAGTGAATACGTACACGTACCCATTCACCTCGGGTTCGATTAAGCTTATTCACCCACAAGAACGAGTCATGATTCAGCATAACCTGTGTGAGAGCATACCGTGCATGATCGTAATTAACCCGTGCACTTAGCAAAGAGCTTTGCTCTTTTGCTGGTAACCACGGTCGCATTTCCGGCGCGCCCCAAACACTGTTCACATGACCTGAAACCACGACTTCACCTTGATTTATCATCACCATATGATCAGCCAAACGAAGGATCTCATCCAAACTATGTGTCACATAAATAATAGGGATCTTAACTTCTTTAGCCAGTTTCTCGAGATATGGCATAAGTTCTTGTTTACGCGGTAAATCGAGCGAGGCAAGTGGCTCGTCCATCAATAACATATCGGGGTTAGACAGCAATGCCCGACCTATAGCGACCCGTTGCTTTTCACCGCCAGATAACGAAGCTGGGTAACGCTCCAGCAGGTGTACTATCCCTAACATTTCAACAATGGCGGTAAATTGCAGAGGATCTTCCTGCTTGCTGCCATAGCGTAAATTTCCTGCGACGGTATAGTGTGGGAATAGACGAGCATCTTGAAATACGTAACCGATATTACGCTTTTCAGGTGGTAGATTGAGCCCGCGATCGCTATTAAACAATTCATGCTCACCAATAGCAATCGCACCACTATCGGGCTTACTTAGCCCACTTAAAATATTGATTAGTGATGTTTTACCCGCACCAGAGCGACCAAATATTGCGGTAATGCCCTGCATCGGTAACGCTAGCTGCATATCCAGTTTCAGATCACCCAGTGTTTTTTTGACATTAATAGTGATCATTGAGCATTCAGCCTTTTGCGTGCCTTACGTGTTAACCATTCCGAAGCAAGTAATGAGGATAATGCAATCACAATTGCAATGACACAAAGACGGGCAGCTTGCTGCTCTGCTCCTGGTGTCTGGATGAATGAAAACATTGCCAATGGAATAGTTTGAGTCTCACCGGGAATATTCGAAACAAAGGTGATAGTCGCACCAAACTCACCGAGTGCTCGGGCAAACGCTAAGATCGCGCCAGTTAAAATACCCGGTATCGTTAAAGGTAAGGTGATAGTAAAGAAGACTTTAAGCGGACTTGCGCCAAGCGTCCTAGCCGCTTGTTCTAATTTGCTATCAACACTTTCTAACGCCAATCGAATAGATCGTACCATCAATGGAAATGAAACAACGGCAACGGCAATAACTGCCCCACGCCAACTGAAGCTGAATGTAAGACCAAACCATTCATATAAGGCTTTACCGATAACACCTTGTCGCCCGAGTAAAACCAATAGCAAATAGCCAATAACAACAGGAGGTAGCACCAACGGTAAATGCACTAGCCCATCGAGTAACGACTTACCAATAAATTTCCCCCTTGCAAGTAACCATGCACAAGCGACACCAAAAGGTAAACTGACTAACACCGCAACACTGGATATTTTCAAACTCAGCAACAGTGCTTGAAGCTCGTATTCCGTCAACACTACTTCACGTCCCCAAAGCCATAATGCGCAAAAATAGCAGTGGCTTCATCTGATAATAAATAACTGTAGAAGCCTTGCACCTTACTATTTGATTTATCTTTAACAATAGCAACTGGGTACGAAATTGGGGTATGACTTTCTGGTGGTAATTCAGCGACAATTTTTACATTATTTGAAATCAGCGCATCGGTTTTATATACGATCCCTAACATGGCTTCTTGCCTTTCCACCAGCAAGAGTGCTGAACGCACATTGCTAGCACTAGCCATTAAACGCAAGGCTTGAGGCCAGAGACCGAAATATTGTAGCGATTCTTTGGTATATAATCCTGCAGGTACATGGTTTGGGTCACCGACAGCTAATCGGGTACCTTTTAGAGCTTCTGCAATATCCCACGATGCCGAAATTGTGACTTCATCTTGAGGATAGTCATTAGGAGCGACAACAACCAAACTATTTTGCAGCAATGCCTTACGGCTTTCAGGTTCAACCGCTTGCTGCTGCTCAACATAATCCATCCATCTTTCATTTGCTGAGATATAAATATCTGCAGGCGCACCTTGTGATATCTGGCGGGCTAGTGCTGAAGATGAGGCATACGAAAGCGTTGTTTTAATGCCTGTTTTTTCTTTGTAGGCATCTGCAATATCATTTAATGCATTAGTTAGCGATGCTGCAGCAAAAACAGTTACGCGCTCACCTGCTTGAATGGTACTTGAAAAACAGAGTGCTCCCACTAGAGCTCCGTATGCCCATAACCGCTTCATTGTTATCGCCTTAGGTAAAAACAAACACCGTTATATACTAAAGTATATAACGGTTGATAGGAATACCTACTTAGTGAGAGTTTTATGGGTTACCTAAGTCGCTCTAGATTGCTCCCCCTCATTAGGTAGACTTTAGTAAAACGATAGCAGTAAAGCGGGATCATTCACTCTGGTTCTCATCTTGGCCAAGACCCAGAAACTTAAGCCCTAAGCTCAGTAATAGAATAGACACAGGCAAGATCAATACATTCCAACTTAAGTTATTAAAGTTAATCAATACCAATTCCAGAAATTTCACAAACAGGATGACAATGATTACTTCGGCTAGAATATTCTTTAAGTGGCCGATGTTTGGGGTCTTGATCCACTTCAACACTTCAGTTGTTTGATCTTCTCCTGCATTTTTATTCCAGATAAACAGCGTAAAAATACCGTGGGCAAAAATAAATAGCACCAAAGCAACAAGGAAGGTATCAAGTGATTTAATTAAATAACTAATCGCAATATCTGCAGTATCAAGGTGTGCAAGTTCAGCTGGCGGCATAGCGTTAAAAATAAACACATCAAATGCTGAATAAGCTTTATACGCGCCAATGATGATCAGTAACATTGAACCAAGCATCGAACACAAAATTGCAATCCAGCTGATGTAGCGGAAATAGTTAAATACCTTCTTTTTCATTATTATTCCTCTGGCTAAAACGACTACACCGTCCATTGTAGAGACTAGTGAAACAGGCGATGGCTGTCACAATTGGCCTGTAATATTGGTATATCTATCTGATAGCCACCATTATACTTGTTACCTGTACAATGATAATAATGAGAATATAAAATCAATATTACATGTGAGTAATAATAGGCGCTTCTATACCACGCTATGGCAGAAGCACTAACTTACCGACAAATTTTTTCGCCATAAACTCTTGCTGTGCAAGTTGTATATCTTCAAACGAATACTCTTTTGATACCAAAGGCTGAATTTCACCCCGTTCAATATAATTGACTAAGTTTTCAAAGATCTGTCTCGGCTGGAAGGTACAACCGAAGAAAGTCAGATCTTTTAAATATAATGTTCTTACGTCTAACTCTACCATTGGCCCTGCAATCGCCCCTGCTACGCTATATCTCCCACCACGACGTAGTACGGTCAGTAGCTTTCCCCATTCACTACCAGCCACAAGATCGATCACAACTTCAACGCTTTCATTACCCAATACCGTAAGTAAATTTTGCTCACGGCTAATGACTTCATCAGCACCTATCGCAAGAATTTGCTCACGTTTGCTATCGCTACAAATAGCAATGACTTTTGCACCACGTCGCTTTGCCAACTGTATTGCAGCAGATCCAACGCCACCCGACGCACCTGTAATCAGCACTGTGTCGCTTGCTGCAATGTTAGCGCGTTCAATCATGCCTTCCGCAGTAGAATACGAACAAGGAAATGATGCTAATTCACTATCAGTTAATTTACTTTCAACCGCGAATGCCTCTTTTGATAACGCTTTTGTATATTCAGCAAAACTACCATTACACTCTGAGCCAAATGTTTGGCAAATATAATCTGCACTTTCGCCAACTTGCTGAATCGATCTGACCAGTACTCGCTCACCAATGCGCTTTTGGTCAACATTTGCGCCGACAGCAACAATAATACCGCAACAATCAGCGCCTTGGATCAATGGAAAATGAAGCGCATCGCCCGACCAGCTCGCATCAGAATCATTAACACCTTCAAAACCATTCAGTGCCCCCGTATCAGTCTGTTCCGATACAGATTTGGAATACCAGCCAATGCGAGTATTGATATCGGTATTATTCACAGCAGCTGCGCCAACCCTGATCACGACCTCGTCTTGCGCTGGGGTTGGAACAACAAGATCAGTACGATATTCCAGCTTATCAAGACCACCGTGACCCGTCAGTACTACACCCGACATGCTCTTCGGTAAGGCCTGTTTGTTTTGTTCCATATAATGTCCTCAGAAATTTCAAGTTACGTTCTATATATCATGGTAAAAAATAACTACAATTCATCCAAACGAATAATAGTGAACTATCAATTCACTTTTTCTAAATCATTAGTTTTTAGGTGATCGTATGGAAGTATCAGAAAAGGCCTTAAAGAAAGAGCGCTTATTAGATCTTGATCTATTACGTACCTTTGCCGTAGTGGCTGAAACCGGCGAACTCAAAAAAGCAGCTGATGTTATTTGTCGGTCACAAGCCGCTGTCAGCATGCAAATAAAAAAGCTGGAAAATTTGGTTGGAAGTTCATTGATGGAGCGAAGTAATCGCGGTATTCAGTTAACTGACATAGGTAAAACCTTACTTGCCTATAGCGAACAGTTTCTACAACTTAATAACTTAGCATTATCAGCACTCAATGAAGACACGATAGCTGGACACTTTAACTTCGGTGTACCCACCGATTATACCCAGTGTTTTCTAACGCATTTCATGCCACTACTACGCAAAGAGATTCCCAACTTAGAAACGACAATAACTTGTGATAGAAGCCGAGAACTCAGAAAAAAAGTGGCCACCGGCGAACTCGATATCGCCATTGTTTCAGGTGAGACTCAATACGAAAATGAATTGACGTTATGGAGTGAAAGGCTATTTTGGGTCGCAGCCAATCACCACAACTTGGATCAACTAGCCAGTTTACCGATTGCGATATACCAAGATAACTGCATATTACGCGACTTATGTGAGCAAGGATTACAACAAGCTCATTTTACCTATCACGAGGTATTAACCAGTACATTGCTGGAAAACATAGCGACAGCAGTAAATACCGGTTATGCCATTGCACTGTTACCAGATTCGCTTATTAATACTGATCTTGTCAGCCCTTTGCCATCGTCCCTCATCGAAAGCACGCAAACCCTCACCATGAATATGATCCACTCCCCTCACCTTGAAGACCAAACCATTGAAAAAGTTGCCCAATGCTTTCAGCTAGCTGGTCGTAAACAAAACTATCGATAACAGTTTCAACTTAAGCGCATAAAAAAGGCGCCTGGAAGAGCGCCAAAAGAGAATAAATATAAAATTAAGACATACTTTGAATGGCAGGTCGTTCAGCAATACGTGATTTCCACGCTTGAAGATTTGGGTAGTCATCAGTAGCCACTTCAAGTGCTGCCAGCATCCCCATTAATACAAAAGCAGTAATATCTGCCACACTGTATTTATCTCCTGCTATGTATTCATTACTCGCCAACTGCTTTTCAAGCGTTGGCACAAAATCTATCACGCGTTGACGTGATTCTTGTCCCCATGCCTCAATGCATGTTTCACGGTCACTATAAATTGCAGTGATATTGCGAAAAGCCTGAAAGGCAACAAATAAGCCTTGTAGCTCTACGATTCGCTGCCACATTTCTATTTGTGCTTTTTCTAGCGCAGTTTCACCAAATAAAGCAGCCTTCTCTGGGTGCAATTCTTCAAAGTAACGGCAAATCGCTATCGATTCACAAATTGTTGTACCATCATCGAGTTCCAACACAGGAATACGGCCATTCACACTTAATGCTTGAAACGCTTCAGTCAAGTTCTCCCCTTCACGAACGTTAATGCTCTCGCGTTCAACGTCAATTCCTTTTTCAGCTAGAAAAAAACTCACGCGTTTAGCACTTGGGGTTGGTGCAAGCTCATAGATTTTCATGTTACTTCCTTTTTACTGAACGATCGTTTAGATTAGAATCTATTCATATCTGAACGATTGGTCAAGAAAGAATGTTACTTTTCTGAATGATTGTTCTGAATCAGGGTGTAATTGTTGTATCTTTAATAGCTAAGTAGCTGAGGCATGGTGATAACAGTAATGGCAAGAAGCAAAAATTTTGAACGGGAAGAAAAACTCATTCAAGCAATGGAGTTGTTCTGGCAAAAAGGCTACGCCGAAACATCGATGGCAGATCTTGTTGCTCACTTAGGGATCAATCGATTTAGTATTTACAATAGCTATATAGATAAAGAATCCCTTTACCAAGAAGCACTGGCCTATTACTTAAACAATGTTTCTCTGCCCGCACTAACCGCTTTAAGAAGCGAACAAGCAGGTGCAAAAGAAGTCATTCACTTCCTTAGCCAGTTCGCCCAACTTCAACATGAACAAACCTGTGGTTGTTTCTTACAAAACGCGTTACTTGAACGTGCCTATGACAATAAGCCGATACGAGATAAAGCCAATGATCTTTTTCTCGCTTTAGAGCAAGCATTTCTTAATGCGCTGACTAACGACCAACAAAAAGGCTTGATAACACCAGCCGCCGATATTTCGCAACTCAGTCGATTTTTAGTTATGCAAATGCAGGGAATTCGCGTACTAGGCAAAGCAAGGCAGTATGATGTTATCCAGGATGCACTTGCCATCGTCAGTACCACCTTAAACAGTTATCGAATAATTGAATAAGCAACAAATACCGCGACGATGCACACCACCTACTGACTTCATGTTAGAATAGTCTTATCAATTAACGGCTATTGCTAAGGCAGTAGCCGTATGTATTTTATTTTACCTGAGATTCCACATGCCATTCTCCAAGCTTGGATTAAGCGATTCAATTTTAAAAGCAGTCAATGAACTTGGCTACAAAGCCCCTACCCCAATTCAAGAGAAGGCGATCCCTGCTGTTTTAACAGGACGTAACCTCATCGCGGCAGCACAAACCGGAACAGGTAAAACAGCCAGCTTTGTACTGCCTATTTTGCAAATGCTGAATGAAGCAGAACGTCCAGTGCGTCCAAAGCGTATTCACGCACTCATTTTGACGCCAACCCGTGAACTGGCGATTCAAGTTGAACAGAATATTGCTCAGTACAGTAAACACCTGCCACTGAAGTCACTGGCAATGTACGGCGGTGTTGATTATAAACTGCAGAAACAAAAGCTTATTGAAGGCGTAGACATATTAGTGGCAACACCCGGTCGCCTGCTAGATATGTACACCCAGCGCGCAGTCCATTTTGACGAGTTAGAAATCTTAGTACTTGATGAAGCCGACCGCATGCTGGATATGGGTTTCATCGAAGATATCAATAAAGTCATTGAACGTGTGCCTGAAAACACTCAAAGCTTGCTGTTTTCGGCAACACTATCTAAGCAGGTACGTGCTTTAGCGAAAACCGCAGTTAGCAACCCTGTCGAAATCTCAATCACCCCAGATAGCAACAATGAGCCACAGATTGATCAGTGGCTCATCACTGTTGATAAAGACAAAAAGTCAGCGCTACTAAGCCACTTGATCACGGAGAATAAGTGGGATCAGGCGCTGATCTTTATCGAAACCAAACACGGCGCAGCAAAACTTGTTGGCCAACTAGAGAAACGTGGTATTGCCGCAGAATCTTTCCATAGTGGCCGAAGCCAAGCGATTCGTGAGCAACTACTAGAAGATTTTAAAGTAGGAAAAATCCAGCTTCTTGTTGCGACTGGCGTGGCGTCTCGTGGTATTGATATCACTGAACTTAAACGCGTTGTTAACTACGATCTTCCTTATCCACCAGAAGATTATGTTCACCGCATCGGCCGTACCGGTCGTGCAGGCGCATCAGGTGAGGCTATCTCATTCGTATCAAGAGATAACTTTAAAAACCTTTGCATGATTGAAAGCCGCTTAGGACATTTGATCACCCGTAAAGAAATTGAAGGCTTTGTACCGACTAAAGAAGTCCCTGTTTCAATTTTGAATTACAAGCCAAAAAACATACGTAGCGGTAAAAAGGAATCAAATGACGATAAGGAAAAACGCCCTACCAATCGTCGTCAACCATTTAACGCTGGTAGTGAAAAATCTGACACAAAAACAGGCGCGAAACCAAATAAAAATCGCCGCCGCTCAGACAATCGAAAGCCAGCACCTAAGCGTGATGCGTAAACATTAGTTTCTTTTCATGCTTTAGTAGCAAAGACAGCAAAGCGAGCCACCTTGGCTCGCTTTTATTTATCCGTTTTATCTGATTCAACCATAAGTACTTATTCTGCTGCTGAGTAATCAATATCGCGCTACACGTAATATCAACTCGAGTGACTTAAAGTGTTAGTTGGGGTTTGATAAAGTCAATAAAGGCCTAAATTCGCCGAGCAACATTCGATGATTTATAATACACAGCGTTGACCTGCTCTCGGCCAGTATTCAATAGCTTATGACTTTCTAGTAGTGATACCAAACGGCCAGCAGCAATGTCTTTTTTCACCATAAATCCAGACAGGCAGGCAGGCACTGATGTAGATTTTAATTTTTCAGCTAGTTACACAATTCAAATAACTAATAAATGTTACTTCGCGCACACTTTCACTTTTTAAACATTTATCTAATCATTCAAGCAGATCCAGTAACTACCCCCGCATTAATGCACATTAACAATTAATGCCACTAGCGAATCATCATAAATCAGGCTAAGAGTCTAAAAATAACAACTTAACATCGAATTATAATCAAAAGCGGCACTTCACATAGGTAACAAGTTGACTATAGTTAATGTGTGCATAATAAAATGATATGTAATTAAAAATCGTATCTATTTTGTATGGCATCAAAGCTAACCATCCGTTATCGGGCTTGAGTTAGCCGTTAGACAAAGATTTATATTTTTGACAAGGAGTTCATTTATGGCTAGACGTGTATCTAATAAGCGCATCAAAGAAATTCTAGATAATGCAAAATCTAAAAAATAACTCTTAAGAGCCTCCCTCGGAGGCTTTATTCATCTCTTACATCCTTCATATATAAAGTTATAAATTAACTCTCCTACCTACCAAAATTTCTTCATTCTTTTTAAGTAGTTAATCTACGTGCTATACGGCCATTAACTTACCCTTACGGGTATTAGTACACTATAGTTATACCCATCAAATCAGCTGCTTCGATTTAAATATTGACGAAAAATATAACCCTGTGAGGCATCATCATGAAAAGAACATGCATAGTAGCCCTACTCTTCTTTAGCTTCCCACTACTCAGCAGTACAAATCCAGCTGATGTAGAAGGCCTCGAAATGGTTAGTAGTCCTTATACTGTCAGCCAAACAGCTGAGAACCTAGTAACGGTACTTGAACAGAATAATATGCAGGTTTTTAGCCGCATTAATCATTCACAAGCAGCAAAGGATGTAGGTATTGCGTTGAGGCCTACGGAATTAGTGATCTTTGGAAACCCTGAGGTAGGTTCAAAATTGATGCAATGCCAGCAAAGTATGGGCATTGACCTACCACTAAAAGCCTTAATCATCGAAGATGAAGATGGGAAGGTTTGGCTAAGTTATAACGCTCCTAGCTATCTAGAAAAGCGTCATAAGTTAGTTGGCTGTAATGCGCTAGGAGAGAAGATAGCCACTAGCCTTGCTAAATTTTCAGCCTTAGCAACAAAGCAAGAATAAACCAGTTTATTGATAGGTTCAGATAGGTGCTAAACGGATTTTAAAACACATTTAGCACCCTCTTTTTGATGATTAAAGTCCCTTTTCGTACTGTGCTTTCGTCGTCGGTGTCACAATGTCTACAAGTGGGCTTTCAATATCATCCATAGATGCTATTTGTTGTTTAAATGCAGCAAGTAGCGTGGTTTTATCAACAGTAACCTGAGTTTCGGTTTTAATATCACGTAAATCAACGAAAGCACCATCAAACAAGTCTGGTAATTCTTTCAACACATCGACGTTTAAATAGTTCTGCTGGCTATATAAAGCATTATGATCACCGCGTTGCTTATCAACAACAAATGACGCATCTTTCATGCTCATGATAGACGCTGTTTTATCGCATTTTCTCAAACACTTATCATCGAAGCGCTTTTTCTTACAGCCTACCGTTTGATGGAACAAGCACTGACGGCTGGTCAACAGCATAATTGGGTGGTAGATACTATAAAACAATGAAAAGCTCTCAGGCTTCACAATGTGTCTCATTTGTTTTTGGTTTATCTCGTTAGAAATAAACGCGCCAATACAATTGAACTCTTCTTTCATACATTTAAGGCTGTATGAGTTCATCACATTCATTTGCGGCCCAGCAATCCACGGAATACCCAATTGGTAGGCAGCAAATCCGACACCATTGTTATTAGTGACAATTTGCTTAGGCTTCACATTTTTTAAAAACTCAATGGCAGCCTGATAGTTTTCCCCAATAAGAATGGCTGGGAACCAAGGAATCAACGCATCATTGCTATTGAAGGTAGAAATCATCGCCTTAAGGTTACAGTGTAATGCCTCTGGCAGTTGATAATACACATTGATTGCTGAATCATTGGCTAGAGCTATATCTGCTTCTGATGAAATCAGCACATTCAAGCTTGGTGTAACCGCTTGTTGAGATGCCACAGGTGTTAATTTGGGCAATTCAACCGGGCGAACTGGTATTTTAGAGCCATTCAATACGTAAGCAATGTGGTCTTTCATTGCTGCTTTTTCTTTAAAAGGAATGCATAAGCCATCGTGCAGTTGTGAATGGTCAATAGACCCCACATGATACTCAGCATTGCTAAAGCTGTTTACCCACTTTTTAATGGTTGGTGTATCAAAACTATGTTTTGCCGCTTTGGTCAATGCCGATGTTGAAGACACACTAAAAGGCCCATTAGGCATTGTCACCGTAACAGTAAGCAGCTCACCTTCAGTGCCTGAAAGTGAAACATCCAGTAAGTGGATACTGATATCAAGATCTTTGGTTTGCGCTTCAACCGCCTGAATAATGACTGATTTATCATCATACAGTTTCTTCTTAACCTGCTGAACTTGTTCTGTGGTAGTGCAGCTGTATATTTTAGAAAAATGTTTCACCGAATTATCGCGTGGGTTATCAATAAACATACTTTTATTGATGTCCCCTTGCAGATATGAATTCGAAAAATCTCGGTTAAATACTGTGTGGAGTGCGGTCGTATCGGTTAATGGTTCCTCAGACTGGCAATAACGATCAATCTGCTTACGCCAACTATCAACCACCGTATGAACATAATGTGCTTTCTTAATGCGACCTTCCACTTTCAATGAATACACGCCCGCGTCAGCAAGAGCGGCCATATCTGAAAAGGCTGAGTTATCTTTCATATTCAGCGGGTAATCTTTGCCTACTGCCGTTGTTTGGTACTGATCACGGCATGGCTGGCTGCAACGTCCGCGGTTACCCGAATTACCATTACGCACTGAGCTGATGTAACACAAACCAGAGAAGCCGACGCAATATGAGCCGTGTACAAACACTTCCATCAAGACATTATGTTGATGCCCGAACTGTGCAAGATGCTTAATTTCTCGAATATTTAGTTCTCGAGATAAATTGACACGACTGGCGGTTAGCTGCTGCAGAAACAGTATTTGCCCTTCATTATGAGTATTTGTTTGGGTTGACGCATGTACGTCCATTGTTGGGAAATGCTCTTTTAAGATATGGAACAAGCCAAAATCTTGAACAATAACACCATCAATTTTGGTGTTTACCAACTTATTGAGCAAGCGAACTATTGGTTGAATCTCGCTTTCCAATATATTGATATTCAAAGTCAAAAATATTTTACAGTCGTATTGGTGTGCCAATCTGACAATACCATTCAAGTTATCAAACGATACATTTGATGCACGGTTACGTGCATTGAATTGATCTAAACCACAGTATATTGCATCTGCACCCGCAACAATCGCAGCTTTGATCGATTCAATATCACCACCTGGCGCTAATAACTCGAATTTATTCTTCATTATGACACTACCTACTAATAAGCTATTACGCTAAAGGGGGCGCATTCTACGTGGTTCAGGGTAATATTTCCATAATGTTAGTGCGGTTACTAAGCAAATGTTGTGGACACTTTTGCCTGATTTTGAGTACAAGCTAGGATTTATTTATTTTAAGAAATTAAGACACTGGTACTCCGCTACCCTAAAAACTTAACCTTTTAGGGGGAATCACTATGTTTGAACATTATAAAAAATCAAACTCATTGCTTGCGCTGGCAATAGGGTTGGCTTTATCTGGTGGTGCTTATGCCGCCTTACCTAACATATTACCACCAGATAATACCGGCGACTTATTTGCACTTGAAGATGAGTGCGACTGTGTTTTGCGCATCACGCCTGACAAAATGATAAGTATCGAGATAAATAAGCAAGATATAATCGATATCATCAACGATAGCGGCGATGCCATTTCATCTATCGACCTAAGCAGTAAAGGAATAGTCGTACTAAAAGATGGGAGCTTAATTTTTACTGTCGACGATAACAACGATCAAAACAGCTACATCATTAAGCAAAACAAATCAGGTGTACTTTCAGTCCTTACTTCTAGCAGCGCAGTTAAAACTGTGACAAATGAACCGAATGTTGATCTAGAGAGCATTATTGAGGGTGCAGATGGAAACTTGTATGTTGGTGATGATAGCAGTGACCACCTACTTAGAGTCGACCCTAATACTGGTGATGTGGAAATTTTTGTTAAAGAAGAAGAGTTCGAAAAACTTGGCAAAGATTTTATTTTTGATATCCAACCAGCCATCGCAGCTGACAACCGCTATATCTACTTAGCCTCTGACGATTCACCTAATATCGTGTATAAAGTCGATTATATGTACGGTAAGCCGTCAATATTCGCCGCAGGCCCTAATGTTGATCCGCATAATCTATCAAAAGATAACTATGTCTATCTTATTAATGACCTTTTTTATCCTCCTAGAGGTTATGGAAGTTATTACGGCCTAAACAGTAAAAAATATCCAAAGAAACCTACGAATGTATCAGGCACCTATACACTGTCTTTCATAGAAGATACTGACTATAGCCCGACCACGGTTACAACAGATCCAATTCCATGGGATGCTTCTCCCTATCAAGTAGCTCAAGCTATCAATAAAACGCTTGGATCTGACATTAAAGCCATGGGCGTCGGCACCATCGGTAAACCTTGGGTGTTTGATAATCCTTATGGCTACCGATTTATAAGCGTAAACGACGGCATGATATATGGCGCATCTGCTAATGCATCTAATTTTATGGGGCCAGGGCCAGATGACATTCCCAAAGAAGCGGTCGAAGCCAATAACCATATCGAGGCTATAGGTACCGCTAATACCTACGGTTCAGTTAGCTTTGATCTTAATGCAACGGTTGGTAGCGGCGCATTTTTTGAAGATCAAGACCTAGGTGAAGTAAGTTGGCATATTGGGAACAGTAACGACAAAATAAAATATTTATTAGTTAAAAATACCCACCTTAATCCCCACGATGTTTCTGTAACAGGTAAAGGCACACTGAAAAGCCCGTGGGTATTCAAATTCAAAGGTGGATTTGAACGTACTCAAATAAAATTTTCACCGAATGATAACGCCTATGATGCAGTACCAAACGAAGATATTCTTATTGGCACCCTTAAAGATGCTAGGGCCTTTGATGATCCTGATGGATTTATGACGCGTAATCGCTGGGGTTCAATCACTCTGGAAGATGATTCCGGAGCCCACTTCCTATATAACATTGACCTATTTGGTGATGTCTCCACACTGGTAACAGAATGGGAGTTTGTTCGCACTAATGGCGGTAGTGTCGATATTGAAGGCGGCCTTGCTTACGATAGCTACGGCAACCTCTTTGTCAGTAATCATAGTGACGATGGGGACAATGATATTGGGGGCAATGTATTCAAAATAACACCTCTAGGGCATATTTCAATTTGGATTGACTCTAAAGACATCACCGATATTACCGGAGGTGATCCTGAAGATGTAGAAATTGAAGGTATCGCATTTAACCCATCAAATAATAGTAAGAAAAAAGAAACATATCCAAGCTGGAGTTCATGGTTTTAATTAATGTTAGGCGGCTGCTAAAGCCTTTATTTTAGGGCTTTAGCGGCTACAACAGGCACAACTCAGTCACTCTCATAAACAAAACATTGCTGTTTCAACCAGCCACCTAATGTTTGAATTTCAAATTGCTTTGCTCTCGACTGCTTGTAAACAAAATACAAATTTTCCCCCGTTGGTAGCTCATGCATTGGAATCCGTACTAGGTTCTGATGATCTTGATCGTTTAGAAAATAGTCATTTAAAAATGCAATACCTTGGTGATATTTTACAGCCTCTGCCGCCAAAACCATGTGGCTGAAATGGTTTATTTTTACGTTCTTAGGCAAACTAAAACCACCTCGTTCACACCATGTCAGCCAATCTTCATCTTCCCCTTTAAAGATAGAGTCAACAGATAATAGGGGCTGCCCCCATAGCGCATCTGGTAATGGCTTATCTTGTATTTGTTGCCATACTTTTTGACTGCAAAATGGGTATAACAATTCTTTATATAAAAAATCGCTGACATAATTCTTTCGAGGCGGATACGATGTAATAAAGCAATCAGCGACTTGATCGGTAAACTCCGGTTCATCAGCAAACATATTAAGGGAAAGGTCGATTTCTGGGTGCTGTTGCCGTAAGTTTTCGAGCCTTGGCACTAACCATTTCACCGCTAACGAGCTATACATCGCCAAACGAATTTTTCCACTTTCTCCTTCTCTTATTTGCTGGCTGGCTAATGCAATATTCTGTAATGAATGAGAAATATCATCAAAGTACTTTTCACCCATTGGGGTCAATGACAGGCGTCGCCCTTGACGAACAAACAACGTTTCTCCTAGGTACTCTTCCAGTAAGCGAACCTGATGGCTAATCGCACTCTGAGTTACATTGAGCGCATTCGCGGCTTGAGAAAAACTATTTAACCGAGCAACCGATTCAAAACATTGAACAGCCCTAAGTGGTGGTAGCTTCATTATTAGCTGAGCTCATAGTAAAGGAATATTTATCATTATATATGAGGATGACTTATGAATTAAGCTTAGGCCATCAAATAACACCTTCCCTCACATGAATACTGAACAGCCTTCAGTCTATGCAGGAGAGTAAATATGCCTTCACTGTCTGTTGGTATGGCTATGAGTTTGCTCATTGTCGGCAACCTTTTTGCTGTATTTTCTGACGCCTTGATTAAAACCATAGGCGAAGACGCTGCTGTTTTTCAATTTGTCTTTTTCCGACAACTAACTGCAGTGATTATCCTGCTTCCATTTTGCTATGGCGTGAGTAAAAAAAGTTTTACTGATGGCCTAAAGTGGCATGCACTTCGCGCACATATCTGGTTATTTGGCGCCATTTTTATGGTTTTTTCCATTAATGCAATGCCGCTAGCCACAGCCAATGCTATTTTTTATGCAGCCCCGTTGATGATGCTGCCATTGGCACTTTTTCTTTTTAAAGAAAAACTGACCAAGCACTCAATTGCAGCCGGTATTTTTGGATTTCTAGGTGTACTAGTCATAATAAGACCCACTGAGATTGACTGGGCAGCCACTGCTGCTTTAATCGTGGCATTAACCATTGCCAGTAATAACTTACTCATTCGAAAATTGCCTAAGCACCAAACAGTTGCGCAAACGTTACTTTTAACGAATCTCGCTGGTATACCTGCATCTTTAGGACTTGCGCTATGGGAAGGCCGAGAGTGGGATTGGTCGCCATTAATAACAGCAGCAGGATCAAGCAGTTTTATTTTAATCTATGCGGCAATTTGCGTGATTGCTTACCGTTCTGCAGAAAGCAATAAGATTGCTAGTGCCGAATATAGCGGCTTACTGGGCGCTGTTGGAGTCGGCCTAATTTGGTTTGGTGAAACCCCAGATTTAGCCATGCTAATAGGAACAGCAATGATTATATTGCCGTTAATTTGGCTCGCTCGCTTAGAGAAAAAGAATACATCTTTAATAACTGATTAATGGAAACCTAACATGTCGGCTTTTTTACTCTCTCAAATCTTAATCGGGATCGCTGTCTGCTTCGACCTGATCTCTTTCCAATTTAAAGAAAAGAAGAAAATCATTAAGTGCTTTGTATGTGCCGTGACACTAATAGGTCTTCATTTTGCGCTATTAGAGCAGTGGACTGCCGCAGGACTGATGGCGCTCGGAGCTGTCCGATACACGACAAGTTTATATACCAGCTCTCAAAAAATGACGCTTATATTTTGTGCCAGCACATTAATTATTACGTTTTTCACCTATAGCGGCATAGTGAGTCTTATTAGTTGTGTTGCAGCGTTATTCCATAACATAGCCGCTTTCAGGAAAAATGATAAACAACTAAGAGAGCTAATGATTGTCGGTACCATTTTTTGGATGATTCACAATGTCTTAATTGGCTCTCCGACAGCTGTTGCACTTGAAGCGTTGTTCCTGTGCAGCAATGTTATTGGCTATTACCGCTACTACATTAAGGCTCAAACAGAGCAAGTAAACCCTGCATAAAAAAAGGGGCAAATAAGCCCCTTTTTATTGTCTGTTACTCTGCCACCAATTTAGTTGGTACCTTACGCTGCTCTTGCATTTTTGCTAAGAGAACTGAAATAGGCACTATTGGCCCCATCATATTCACCCGTAGAGGATCACTACCAGCCGCATAATGAAGCTCCGAAGAGTCTGACGACGAATAATTGTACTTATAGTTAAACTTATCCGTTGCCATATGCAGTAAATCGAACTCTTTTCGATGGCACGAAATATGGGCACGCCAATACATCGCATCCAAAATTTCACTTGGCTGCTCAGCTCGAATAATGAAACGCCAGCTTCCATCTTCACCATAAAAATCAAGCGGAAACGTATTTTTTATTTTTCTTTTACTAAACAAGTTAAACCAATCCAGTTAGCCAGTTAGTTATATGCTTAGTTGATTATGCAAGGATTAATCGAGAATGGAAGGTATAGAGGCAAAAAACAGATAATTTTGACATAACTGTACGTTTTTCGACGTACTATCTTGTTAAAGATACCACAAAAAAAACTTTATTATCAGACTTGCTAATAAAGTTTCTGGGCCTATAATGCTGAAAACCGGAGCGTCTGCCAACGCTCCGGTTTTTTTGTGCCTGCAACATGGTATCTAGGTGTGCTGTCTGCCAACAGCTACCTTCCATGAGGCAATATTCGATAAGATTTAAGGAATTACCAATGCGTATCGAACAAGACTTGAAGCTAGGTTTTAAAGATGTAC